>JAYVMG010000536.1:0-6831 GCA_043759095.1 Acidobacteriota bacterium
GACATCAGCGTGCCCCTCCCGCCCCGAGCGTGTCGCGGAACTTCACGATGGCGTCGAACAACGACTGGACGACGGCGTTCTGGAACGCGTCGCTCCCGAGCAGCTTCGCCTGCTCGGCGTTCGTCAGGTAGCCGAGCTCGACCAGCACCGCCGGCATGTTGGCTGACTCGAGCACACGCAACGGCGCGCGATCGATGGGGTGCGCCGAGAGCGGCACGCGATCCGGGAATTGCTGCTGGAGCAAATCGGCGAACGCCGCGGACTGATCGAGATGTCTGGTCTGCGCGAGATCCCACGGGACCAGTTCGATATCGCGGGAGCCGCCGCCGAACGCCGGCACCCGTTCGCCGCCGCCGCTTGCGGCCTGCGCCGCGTCCTTGTCGAACGCCGCGAGGAAGATCTGCGCGCCGGTGGTGGCCGGCCGCATCGATCCGTTGGCGTGCAGGCTGACGAACAGATCGGCTTTGTTGTTGTTCGCCACCGACGTGCGTTCGTCCACCGGCACGTTGCGGTCGTCGTCTCGCGTGAGGAGGACGCGGAGTCCGAGGCGCGACTCGATCACCGACTTGATGCGGCGGGCGATCGCCAGAGTCAAATCTTTTTCTTTCGCGCCGTCCGCGCTCTTCACGCCCTCGTCGTCTCCGCCATGGCCCGGGTCGATCGCAATGGTGCGGAATGCCGACACCGGCTGCCCGAAGGAGGCCGGCAGATCGGGCGCCGCCTGCGGTGCCGGCTGGACTGGCGACGGCGCCGCGGGCGCCGCGTCGGTTTGTGACGTCAGCAGATCGAGCACCAGCCGCAGCGTCGTATCAACGGGCTGGCTCGTTGCCTTGAATCCGGCGAAGCGTGGACCGAGATCGACCGCCATCGTCGTCGCATCAACGAGGCGCACGCCAAGGATCAACCCCGCTGGTCCAGGGGATGGCAGCGGCGGATTAGAGGCGTCGATCACATCGGCGTCGAACTTGATGGTGAGGTGCTCGGCGTCCTGCGTGACCGTGGCGTTGGCGCGCGGTGTCGCGTCGATCGTCAGTCGTCCCGAGCCACCGAGCGGATCGTAGCGGACCGTGATCCGCGGCACGCGCAACTCGCCGATGACCAACAGGCGCGACGGCTTGCGCAGATCCAGGCGCGAGTCGTAGATGAGCGACAGGGCGCGGCTGATGAACTCGACCGGGACGAGCCATCGTCGTCCGTTGCGCGACGGCGGCGCCGGCAGCGAGACGAGGCGTCCCGACACGGACGCAAGCGCCTGATCCGGCGTCAGGACGATCGTCTTGCCTTTGTACGACACCGTGACCGCGCCGATCGACTCCTCGCGCACGGTCAACTGGAACGCGGCGGCGAGATCGTCCAGCGCGACGAATTCCTGATCGGCGACGCTGACGATCGGCAGCGGGCGCCGGCCGTCTTTCGACAGCAGCGAGAGCGCCGGCGGTTGTACGGTCTGGCTCGACAGCGCCGTCATCAAGACGATGAGGCACGCGGCGATGGCGGCGGAGAAGACTGAAAGTCGGCGGGCGTTCAATGGAGGAACTCGGAATCCCGAGGTCGCCTATTGTATCAGCCGTCAGCCAGCACGTTGCACCCAGCACGTTGCACCCAGCACGTTGCACCCTGCACCTTGCACCCTGCACCTTGCACGTCACGTCACTTCTTGACGTCCGGACGCCAGTTCTGCAGCAGCGTGATCGGCGCGGTGGTACGTGTCCTTCGTTCGGATAAGCGCGGACGGGCTGGCGACAGGCACGCGGACGCCAGACAGGTCGTGCCATTCCATGTCGGCCGCAACATCGGCGTACGTCAATCCACACGCCCGCCCCATGAGATCGACGATCACCTCGTCCACGACGCGAACAACGGTGTGTTCGCGGACGTCATGGTCGGCCACCCTTGCGGCGGCATTGTCGGCGAGGATCGCGAGGCCTTGCTTGACGCGGGAGATATTCTCGGGAGCGTCATCGACCAGGAGGTCGATGTCTTTCGTGAAGCGGCTTGCCCAATGCGCCACGACGGCAAAGCCGCCAATCAGCACATACCGCGCGCCGGCGTCGTTCAGGGCGCGGCAGATTCGGACGAGGTCTTCCGGTTCGGGTGCTCGTGCGTACGCAGCAGCATCCTGGTCATCCACGCATCGGCCTCGTTGAAGCTCGAGAAGCGATAGACACCGCGAGGCACAAGGCACGCAGTGCCGCGGAGCAGCGCCGCTGTTCTCGCCAGTGCGGCCAGATCGGCCATGGACGACGTGTCGGTATGGCGGGTGCCGACGACTTTCATCGGTCCATTATGGCACGCGCGCGAACTCCAGGAGTCGTGCAGGAGAGAGGCCGGAGTTGTGGAAAGAAGGGATCGAGCGATTGTTCCAATCAACCACCCGATGACCCAATTACCCGCTTACCGGATTTTCGTCTGGCGTCAGCGCACGTTCGCGTGGATCGTCAGCGTCTGCCCCGGCGTCACGTTGACGTCGTAGGTCAGCGGATGTCCGGCCGTGCGGACTTCGATCTCGTGCGGTCCCGGCTGCAGATCGAGATGCTGGAACGTGCCGTTGTAGTCGTCGACGATACCGGCGTAATAGCCGTCGACGAAGACCTGTGCGTCACGCGGCGCGCCCTGGATGCGGATGCCGCCGTAGTCGTCGTCCGCGTATCCGGGCCGCACGCTGTACGCGTCGGTGGCGTAGGCGCCGGGATAGTAGCCGCCGTAGCTGGAGCCGTACGCACCGTCCGGGTAGCCATACGCGCCGTAGTACGGATACCCGTACGCGCCGTAGGAATACGGGTAGCCGAAGCCGAGCCCGATGCTCAGGCCTGGACGGTAGCCGTAGTAGTACGGGTAGTAGTACGACCGGAGCGGCGCCCGGCCGATCACGCGCGGCGAGACGCGCGCGTCGTACCGGCGGCCGTCGCCGCGATACGGCTGAGCGCGGGCACCGTCATTGCGAGGCGCCTGTGAGCGGGGGCCGTCACTGCGAGGGACCGCGCGGCCGACTGACGGACCGCGTCCGCCGGGTGACCGTCCGCGTGACTGTGCCCCCGCATCGGTCGCAAACGCAGTCGCGCACACGAAGGCTGTCAGAACGATGGCGATGGATTTCGAGTAGCTCATAGGGGACCCAACTACTCAGTCGGCTTGGCTGGCAATTCAGATAGTAACGCATTTCAGGGCTAAGGGCATAGGGCTGAGGGCTCATGTGGGAAGGGCGCAGGGCTCAGGGCTCGGCGGGCGGCGATGCCCAGGCCTGGCCGCGAGCTGGATTCGACTGAGCTTTGATGATTGCCGCGACGATCATCGCTCGCAGTTCGCCGGCTGCTCTCAGTTCCCACGCGACCTCGTCGTTCGTCACGACCTTCGCGCGCACGGCGAGACGGAGCCAGTAGAGGGTTTCTCTCGACTCCTTGCGCGAGATACTCATCTTCGCGATGTAGTCCGGTTTCGTCTGGCCGTCTTGCGCTTCCTCTGCGTTCGCCCCGATTGATGCGCCGCATCGGATTAGTTCGGACGCAACGCGACGAGCGGCTGGACCGCGGCACCAGAGTTTCGTGCAAAGCGCGAGGATGCGTGCAGCGAATTCAAACGAGCGGCTACAGATGAAGGACTCAGGCATGCTGACGCGGCGGTCCAAATCGCACGCCACACCTGAAAGGGAAGAATCTCGAATGAAATCGAGATCGTCGTTGTAGACCGTTGCAGTTTCTACCGTTGACTCGCTGGTGGACTCGGCGATTTCTGCGTCCGCTGCTGCGAGCCCTTAGCGCTAAGCCCTCAGCCCTCGTTGTCCGTGAGCCCTAAGCCCTGCGCCCTTAGCCCTCTGTGGCGGGGTAATAGCGGACGATCCATTCCGCGACGCACGCGGGTTTGTCTCCGTGCTCGCGTTCGATGGTGACCTGCCACGTGACCTGGATGCCGCCGTCGGTGACCCGCGACACCATCTGCGGCGTGATGATCCCGCGGATGCGCGAGCCTGCCAGCACCGGTGAGACGAAGCGCACGCGGTTCAGGCCGCAGTTGATCGCCATCCGCAAGCCGGTGAACTGAATCGACTCCCGGATCAGCGTGCTGAGCAGCGACAACGTGAGGAACCCGTGCGCGATCGTGCTCTTGAACGGCGTCTCGGCCGCCGCGCGCACGGGATCGACATGGATCCACTGACGATCGCCGGTCGCCTCGGCGAACTGGTCGATGCGCGTCTGAGTGATCTCGAGCCAGTCGCTGACGGCGATCTGCTGGCCGACCTTCTCGAAGATCGTCTTCGCGTCGATGTCGATCATGGGTATCTCTTCCCGCCCTTAGCCCTGAGCCTTCAGCCCTGCGTGTAAAATCCCCGTCCTTCGGCGACGAGTTTCTCGAGCAGCGGCGCCGGCTCCCAGTAGTCACCGAAGCGCGCGCGGTATTCGTTGACGCGCGACAGCACGGTCGGCAGCCCCACCGTGTCCGCGTAGAACATCGGCCCGCCGCGGTAGCGTGGGAAACCAAACCCGTAGACGTAGATGACGTCGATGTCGCCGGGCCGCGTGGCAAACTTGTCCGCGAGCACCCGCGCGCCCTCGTTGGCCAACGCCGTCGTGATCCGCGCGATGATTTCTTCGTCGGAGATCGGCCGGCGGGCGATGCCGCGCTTCTTTGCTTCTTCGTTGGCGAGCTGTTCGATCAGCGGATCGGTGGTGCGATTGCGGCTGCCCGGTGCGTCGTACGTGTACCAGCCTGCCCCGGTCTTCTGGCCGTAGCGTCCCAAGTCGAACAGGCGATCCGGAATCGCCGACTGCGGTCCTTCCGCGCGCGACTTGCCGATCGACTTCAGGTATTGCCTGATGCGCGCGCCGACGTCGATGCCGGCGATGTCCTGCATCCCGAACGGTCCGACCGGCAGGCCGAACTCGATCAGCACGCGGTCGATCTGCTCGACGCTCGCGCCTTCCTCGAGCAGCAGGTACGCCTCGCGCATGTAGTAGGCCAGCATCCGGTTGGCGACGAACCCGAAGCAGTTGCCGACGACGACGCCGACCTTGGCGAGTTTCTTGGACAGCTTCAAGGACGAGGCGATGACTTCCTTGCTCGTCTCCTTGCCGCGGACGATCTCCAGCAGCTTCATCACGTTCGCCGGGCTGAAGTAGTGGTGCCCGAGCACCTGTGCCGGCCGTCCGCTCGCGTTTGCGAACTGGTCGATGTCGAGCGTTGAGGAGTTGGACGCCAGGATGCAGTCGGGGCGCGTGACCCTGCCGAGATCCGTGAACGTCGCCTTCTTCAGGTCCATGTTCTCGAACACGGCTTCGGTCACGATGTCCACCTGATCGAAGCCGTCGTAGCTGGTGGTTGGCGTGATCAGCGCCATGGTCTTCTCGACCTGCTCCGCCGTCATCTTGCCTTTCGACATAGTGACTTCGTAGTTCTTGCGGATGGTGGCCATGCCGCGGTCGAGCGCCGCCTGGTCCACTTCCTTCAGGAGGACCGGGATGCCGGCGTTGGCGTAGTTCATGGCGATGCCGCCGCCCATCGTGCCGGCGCCCACGACCGCCGCGCGGGTGATTTCTTTCGTCGGCGTGTCCTTTGGGACGTCCGGCACTTTCGCGACTTCGCGGTCGGCGAAGAAGAGATGCCGCAGCGACTTCGATTCCGTCGACGCGACGCAGTCGGCGAACAACTCACGCTCGCGGACGGACCCTTCGTCAAAGGGCAGTTTCAAGCCAGCTTCGATCGCATCCACCACGGCATACGGCGCGCGCATGCCCTTGGCGGTTTTCTTCAGCGCCGCTCGCATCGCTTCGCACGCCTCGATGCCGGCCTTCACCTCGTCGGCGCTGATCACGATGTCGCGCACCTTGCGGATCTCGTACGTCTTGGCTTTGCCCTTCGCGAACGCGATCGCGCCGCTCAGTAGATCGTCCGGGACGATGTGATCGATGATCCCGGCGGCCAGCGCTTTCGGCGCCGTCACGGCTTTGCCGTCGGTGCACATCTCGAGGGCCATCTTCGCGCCGGCCAGGCGGGGCAGTCGCTGCGTGCCGCCCGCACCGGGAATGATGCCGAGCAGCACTTCGGGTTGGCCGACCTTGGCCTCCTTCACGGCGACACGAAAGTGACACGCCTGCGCGACCTCGAGGCCGCCGCCGAGCGCGTTGCCGTGGAGCGCCGCGACCAGCGGCTTCGTGCTGTCCTCGATGCGCTTCAGCAGCGCGTGCGTGCCGGCAGAGCGCGCCATCGAGTCGGCGGGCGTCTTCAGCAGCTCGAACGCTTTGATGTCCGCGCCGGCAATGAACGTCGTGCCCGCGCCAATCAGCACCAGCGCCTCCGCGTCGGGATCCGCAACGCCGCGTTTTACGGCCTCGTCGATCTCGCCCCACACCTCGGGCGCGAGCGCATTCACCGGTGGGTTGTCGATCGTCAGAACGGCGACGCCGTCCTTCATTTCGTACCGAACGAGATTAGCCATGACAGTCTCTTCCGTAGCGCAGGCCTTGAGGCCTGCAGAGGCTCGCCGTGAGGCAGCCCTGATAGGGCTGCGCTACGTGCGGCGAGCTAAGGTTCAAGCCGTCCACGAGGCGCGTCGACGATGATGCAGGTCGTCGTGCCATGGGCGTAGAGTTTGCCGCGGCTGTCCACGATGCGGCCTTCGGAGGTAGCCGTGCGTCCGCCGACGTGGACGACCTTCGCTTCGCAGCGCAGGAGTCCGGCCTCGTGCGTGATCGGACGGGTGAGGTTCACTTTCAGTTCGAGCGTGGTGAATCGACGCCCGGCCGGCATCGCCGAGTTGATTGCGCACCCAAGCGCCGTGTCGAGCAGTGTGGCCGCGAAACCGCCGTGGGCGACGCCGGTGCCGTTGTAGAAGCGCTC
>JAYVMG010000537.1:0-6810 GCA_043759095.1 Acidobacteriota bacterium
CTACGAGCACATCATTTACGATGGCCATCAGCACATTCCGATTGCGACGATCGAAGGGATGGCGGATCGCACGATCACGCTGAACGGCTTGTCGAAGACCTACAGCGTGACGGGCTGGCGTGTGGGCTGGACGATCTCGCCGCCGTCGTTAACGGGGGCGATCCGCAAGGTGCACGACTTCCTGACCGTCGGCGCCCCGGCGCCGTTGCAGGAAGCCGGTGCGGTGGCGCTCGGCTTCGCGGACGAGTACTACACAGGGCTCGCCGCGCACTACCAGCAGCGCCGCGACACGCTCATCGAGATCCTCGAGCGTCACCACTTCACCTGCTACAAGCCGTCCGGCGCGTACTACATCATGACGGACATCAGCGTGTTCGGTTTTTCCGACGATGTGGAGTTTGCGCGGTATCTGGTGAAGGACGTCGGCGTGGCCGCCGTGCCGGGCAGCAGCTTCTACAAGACGCGCGCGGGCCGCACGAAGTTGCGGTTCTGTTTCTGCAAGAAGGACGAGACGCTCGCAGAGGCTGACCGCCGGCTGGAACTACTGGTGCCCGCCGGGGTGACGCTTCACTAACTCTCAACTCTCAACTCTCAACTCTCAACTCTCAACTCTCAACTCTCAACTCTCAGCGCGACACTGAGAGTTGAGCCTTGAGCCTTGAGACTTGCGTCAGTATCTGAGCACGCCCCCGAAATACAGCCCCCGCATGACGAACGCGCCCGTGTCGGTCTTGATCAGATACCCGACGTCGCGCGAGCGGTAGCCGGCCTTCAGGCCGATGTTGTTCGACAGGTTCAGCGTGCCGTAGACGTCGATGTCCACGTAGTGCGCGCGATATTGAGTGCTGACGCTGTCGGGAATCTTGAAACCACTGACCTCGCCGGTGATCGAAATGTTCGGCACGACGTAATAGCGGGCGATGCCGCCGATGGCCGGAATCGGACCCTTCGCATGCGCGAACTCGGTGTTCAGCGGGCTCGCGAGGTTGACGGTGACGTCCGTGTACTTGGCCTCGAGGATGACGCCCACAAATCCGCTGTTCTTCGTGACGAAGTCGTACTCATAGCCGATCTGGTAGGTCTTCCAGTCGAGGATCGAATTCACCGGAAGGCCGATGTTGTACGCGATGCCGTTGAAGACAAGGCGCTGGTTCAGCGTCGCTGACTGCGTGTAGTTGACCGGGATGTACTGGAGCCGGAGCTTGTGGCTTTTCGCCGGCCGCAACTGCAGCTGCAGTGCGGGGAAGTGCTGATCGACGAGGCCGAGGTCCCGCTTGAAGTCGATCTGCGAACCCTGGATATTGAGCGATTCGCTCGAGACGGTCATGTCGGCGGTCGGTATCCAGATGTCGGCGCCGATTTCGATGTGGTAGCTCTCGCCGGTGGCCGGGTTGCTGACGGCTCGCGGTTTGTATTGGGCAGTTGCCGGCGTCGCGAGACAGACGAGCACGGTCGCGAGGGCAGCCACGTGGGAATGCCACACAAATTTGTTCATGTCGTTGCACATATCGGCGTTTTTGCGAGCGGTCTGTAGGTCGCGGATCTCGCGAGATGACACTTCGTGACAAGTGCCTGTTTTGCAGTACTTTTCAGGGATTTCTCCCTCATGTTTCGTTGACACTTTTGTGACGTACGGCTAGAATCCGCCCCATTGACACTCGTCCGTTCCACGTCGGTCTTCTGTAGCTGAAGGAGGGATTCCATGTCGGTGTCGCGCCGCGGTTTCCTTCAGGGTTTGGGTCAGGGTCGGACATCGCATGCGTCTGCCTTCATTGCCGCTCGCGGGCATGAAGAGCACGTCGCGGAAGCGATGCAGCAGCAGGGCCGCAACGGCGGTATGCAGCGTCCGGCGCTCCCACCTGGAGTGCAGGCCATTCGTATCAGCAGCAATGAAAACCCGCTCGGTCCCGGCAAAGCCGTGGTCGACGCCATCCTCGGAAAGTTTCCCGAGGCCAACCGCTATCCGTTCAACAGCACGCCGCTCGACGCCGATCTGGAAATTCTGATCGCGAAGCTGAACACCGCGAAGCGCGAGAATGTCGTGCTGGGCGTGGGCTCGCAGGAGCTGCTGAAGAACGCGGTGCGCGTGTTCATGTCGCCGACCAAGCACCTGGTCGAAGCGTCGCCGACCTACGGCAACTGCAGCCAGCAGGCGAAGCTGCAGGGGTGGCCGATCAAGACCGCGCCGGTGGCCGAGAAAACGCTGCGCACCGATCTGAGCGCGCTGCTGCCGCACGTCAAGGGCGCCGGCCTCGTCTACATCTGCAACCCGAACAATCCGACGGCGACGATCAACAGCGCGCAGGAGATTAAGGACTTCGTGGCCGAGGTGAAGAAGGCCTCGCCGACCACCGCGATCCTGATTGACGAAGCGTACTGCGACTACGTCACCGACCCGTCGTTCCAGACCGCGATTCCGCTCGCGCTCGCGACGCCCGGCGTCCTCGTGGCGCGGACGTTCTCGAAGGCGTACGGCATGGCTGGCGTCCGCATCGGCTACGCGGTCGGCGATGCTGCCACCGTGAAGAAGATGGCCGCCTACAGGATGCCGTACAACGTGAACACGTTCGGCGTCGCCGCAGCCGTCGTATCGCTCAGGGATCCGCAGCACATCAAGGAAGAGAGCGCCCGCAACAAGGCGGTGCGCGACTTCACCGTGAAGGCGCTGGCCGATCTGGGCTACACGTCGACCGATTCGCAGTGCAACTTCATCTTCACCGACATCGGCAAGACGATGACTGCCGCCGCGTTCCGCGACGCGTGCGCCGCCAAAGGTGTGATGGTCGGCCGGGACTTCCCGCCGCTGGAAAAAACGTGGGCTCGCATCTCAATGGGCACGATGGAAGAGATGCAGAAAGCCACCGAAGTATTCCGCAGCGTGCTCAGGCCCGCGACGACGACCTCGTCCGGGAAGGGGCAGTAGGAGCAAACCATGGCCATTACACGACGTCATTTCGTCCAGACCGCCGGTATCGGCGCGGGCGCGGCACTCACCAGCAATGTCTGGGGCCGCGGCCGTGAAAACAGCGTGTGGTCAGCCTTCGACGCCCAGCTCCAGGCCGTCGAAAAAGGCATGATCTGCATCAGCAGCAACGAGAACCCGGTCGGACCGGGCAAGAAGGTGCTCGACACCTTGCGCGGTCTGCTCGAAGGCGGCGCCAAGCCAGGTCGCTACTCGAACCAGATGGGCGAACTCACCGAGGCCATCTGTGCGCACTTCAAGGTGAAGCCGGAGAACGTGCTGCTCAGCGAGGGCTCAACTGAGATCCTTCGCGCGGCCACGCAGGTGTTCACCTCGAAGACCCAGGCGCTGGTCGGCACCATTCCGACCTACGAGGAATGCGCCGGCTACGCGGAGCTGATCGGCCACCCCGTCAAGGGCGTGTCGCTCAACGCCGAGTTCAAGCTCGACGTGGACAAGATGGCCGCCGCGGCGAAGGGCTCCGGGTTGGTCTTCTACTGCAATCCGAACAACCCGACCGCGACCTACGTCGGGGCCAAGGCGACGCGCGCGTTCCTCGCCAAGGTCAACAGCACCTCGCCCGACACGACGATCCTGGTCGACGAGGCGTACTTCGACTACGTCACCGACCCGGATCACGACACGCACGTGCCCATCGCGCTCGAGAACCCCCGCGTCATCGTCGCGCGCACCTTCTCGAAGGCGTACGGGATGGCCGGCCTCCGCCAGGGTTACGCGATTGCCCACCCGGACACCATCAAGAAGATGCGTCCGTGGGTGGGTTCGAGCGGCACCGGATCGCTCAACGTGTTCGGCATGGCCGCCGCCACCGCGGCGATCTCGCAGGACGCCAGCTTCACCGCCAACGAGCGCGCGCGCAATAAGGGCGTGCGCGACATGGTGTCGAAGTGGTTCGCCGACCGCGGCATGAAGGCGACCGACTGCCAGGCCAACTTCATGTTCGTTAACATCGGCACGCCGGCCCGGGCGTTCCGCGACGCCTGCCGCGCCAAGGGCGTGCTGGTCGCGCGGGACTTCCCGCCGTTCGAGAAGACCCACGCGCGCATCACTCTCGGCACGATGGAAGAGATGACGAAGGCTGTTCAGGTTTTCGGTGACGTGCTGGCGAAGAAGAGCACCGCGGCCGCGTAACGAGCAAAGAGAGACGACCGTTGAACGCAGAGCTCGCGAAGAACGCAGAGAATTTTTCTCTGCGGCCTTTGCGGACTCTGCGTTCTTTGTTTAGGGAGAGACAGATGCGAAAGACACTGAAAAGCGCGGCCGCGATCGTCGCCGTGATCGGCGCGGGCGTCGTGTGGACGTCCACCCGCACGTCGGGTCAGACCGGCACAGCGCCGAGCACGAAGAACGGCGACTGGACGCACTACACCGCCGACATGCGCGGCACGAAGTACTCGCCGCTCGATCAGGTGACCGCGGCGAACTTCAACAAGATGGAAGTCGCGTGGCGGTTCAAGACCGACAACCTCGGCACGCGTCCAGAATTCAAACTGGAAGGCACGCCGCTGGCGATCAAAGGCGTGCTGTACGTGACCGCCGGCACGCGCCGTTCGGTCGTCGCGATCGACGGCCGCACCGGCGAATTGATCTGGTCGCACAGCTACCGTGAGGGCAACCGCGCCGCAATCGCGCCGCGCCAGCTCTCCGGCCGCGGCGTGTCGTACTGGACCGATGGCAAGGGCGACGAGCGCATCCTCTACGTCACGACCGGCTACCGCCTGATCGCACTCAACGCGAAGAACGGCGCGATGATCCCGTCGTTCGGCGAAGGCGGCGTCGTCGACCTGAAGAAGGGCGCGATCTTCGGCAAGGGTCAGCAGATCGACATGGAGACCGGCGAGATCGGCCTCCACTCGACCCCGACCATCGTCAAGGACACCGTGATTGTCGGCTCGTCGTTCAAGGAGGGCATGACGGTCAAGACCCACAACAACACGAAGGGTCTGGTCCGCGCGTTCGACGTGAAGAGCGGCAAACTGATCTGGACGTTCAACACGATCCCGAAGCCGGGTGAGTTCGGCAACGACACGTGGGAGAACGAGTCGTGGGCGACCAACGGCAATAACGGCGTGTGGACGCAGATCACCGTCGACGAGGAAGCCGGCCTGGCGTACCTGCCGGTCGAGTCGCCGACGTCTGACTTCTACGGCGGCCATCGTCCGGGTAACAACCTGTACGGTGAATCGCTCGTGTGCGTCGACTTGAAAACCGGCCAGCGCAAGTGGCACTTCCAGATCGTGCACCATCCGATCTGGGACTACGACTTGTCGTCGGCGCCGATCCTGCTCGACATCAACGTGGGCGGCAAGCCGGTGAAGGCCGTCGCGCTGCCGAGCAAGGAAGCGTTCCTGTACGTGTTCGATCGCATCACCGGACAGCCGGTGTGGCCGATTGAAGAGCGCGCGGTTCCCCAGTCCGACGTCCCCGGCGAGAAGACGTCGCCGACGCAGCCGTTCCCGACCAAACCGCCGGCGTACGCGCGCCAGTCGGTGGGTGTCGAAGATCTGATCGACTTCACGCCGGAGCTGAACGCCGAAGCGCGCCGCATCGTGTCGCGCTACAAGCTCGGCCCGATGTTCCTGCCGGGCACGGTGAGCAAGGTCGAAGGGCCGATCGCGGCGCTGACCATCGCGACCACCGCGGGCGGCACCAACTGGCCGGGCGCGGCGGCGGATCCGGAAAACCATATCGTGTACGCGCAGGCGAGCAACCACTCGGTGGCGCCGATCGGTCTCATCGAACCACCGGCCGGCTTCTCCGATATTCGCTACGTCGCCGGCACCGCGGGGCAGCCGTTCGTCGAACGTGAAGGCCCGGGCTTCGGCAGCGCGGCGGACGCCGTGCAGCGTGGACGCGGCGGCGCACCGGCGGCGGCTGAAGGCGGACGCGGCGCGCGCGGCGCCGCACCGGTCGCGGCGGCACCGGCGGCTCCCGCGGCGGGCGCGGCACCGGCGGCTCCACAGGGCGGCGGTGGCGGTCTGGTGGTTCAGGGGCTTCCGCTCCTTAAACCGCCGTACGGCTTGCTGAACGCCATCGACCTCGACAAGGGCGAGATGAAGTGGCAGGTCCCGCACGGCGACACGCCGGACGCGGTGCGCAACAGCCCGCTGCTGGCAGGGAAGAACATCCCGAAGACAGGCCAGCCTGGCAGCGTCGGCCTCGTCGTCACCAAGACACTCGTGGTTCTCGGCGACCCGTCGATCACAACGACGCCGGATCATCCGCGCGGGGCGATGCTGCGCGCGTATGACAAGAACAACGGCAAGGAAGTCGGCGCGGTCTGGATGCCGGCGCCGCAGAGCGGCTCGCCGATGACCTACATGGCCAACGGCCGGCAGTACTTCATCGTGGCGGTCAGCGGCGGCAATTACTCGGGCGAATACATCGCCTTTGCCCTGCCGCAGTCCGAAATGCGTGGCACGAGCCAGGCCGGCGGTCAGCGGTAGCGATCGTCACGTCCCGGAAAAAACCGCGGAGGGCGCAGACCTTTGCGTTCTCCGCGGTTTTTTCTTCTCAGTCGGGGTCAAACCTTCTGTGGAACGGTAGAATAGTAGCGAGGGGTCTGACCCCGTTGAGGTGACATGAAGATCAAGTTTGCGGTCGTTGCACTTATTCCGTTTGCGACTCTGATTCTGCTGCGTGCGACCGTGCATGCGCAGCCCCCGACCAAGTCGATCTGGGACGGCGTCTACACCGAGGAGCAGGCCACGAGGGGCAAGGCGCTCTATTCGCAGGAATGCGCGTCGTGCCACGGCGGGGAACTGACCGGTGGCGAGATGGCGCCGCCGCTGGCTGGCGGCGAGTTCATGGCCGGCTGGGACGGTCTC
>JAYVMG010000538.1:0-2560 GCA_043759095.1 Acidobacteriota bacterium
GTGCTACAACAAGAACGCCTTTGGTGCCCGTTCGGGCATAACGGGGGAAGTCCGGTGAAAGTCCGGCGCGGTTCCGCCACTGTAAGCAGGCGCAGCAGAAAACATCCTGCGCGCGTGTAAGCCAGAACACCTACCCGAGGTTAAAGCGGCAGACTTTCTGCGGAGAACAGAAAGCATGCTCTGGCATCCGGGTATTCCTACCCTCGATCCCCCAGCACGCTCTCGATCCCGCCATAGGGGCATCTTTGATGAATTCGAATCGGATCCTGCGCACACTTGCGTGCGCGCTCGCATTGTTGATCTCGCTCGGCCTGGGCACGGCCAGAGCCGCAGATGAAGGCATGGTCGCCGGCACCGTTGTCGACGCACTGGGGGGGCACGTCTCGGGCGCGGCCGTGAAGCTGGTTCGGGACGGCAAGACGATCGCTGAAACATCGAGCGATGCTCACGGCGAGTTTACGTTCAAGGGTCTTGGCGAAGGACGCTACCAACTCGATGTGGCCTCGGCCGGATTCGCCACGCGGATCACCGACCCGGTGTTCGTGACGGCGGGCGGCCACGTCACCACCGAAGTGCGACTCCAGATCGGTCCGCTGACACAGGAACTGGTCGTCACCGCCGCCGCGACCGCCGTTCCGCAGTCGCAGATCGGATCCCCGGTGACGGTGCTCGATTCGACGCTGCTGGAGGCGCTGGGGAACTCGGATCTGCTCGAACCGATCCGCAGTGTGCCAGGCGTGCAGGTGGTGCAGGCGGGCGGGCGCGGCGGCGCGACGTCGCTCTTTGTCCGCGGCGGCAGCTCGAATTTCAACAAGATCCTGATCGACGGTGTTCCCGCCAACGACATCGGCGGGGCCTACGATCTGGCGGACCTCGCCACGACCGGCATCGGCAGCGTCGAGATCCTGCGCGGCTCGAACAGCGTGCTCTACGGCAGCGACGCCATGACCGGCGTCGTCAATCTGACGACGACGAGAGGGCGGACGCGGGCGCCGGAGGCGACCGTCGCCGTCGACGGCGGCAACCTGAAGACGTGGCACGAGGATGTGGGCATCGGCGGCGCGGTTCAGCGCGTGGATTATTTCGCCGGCTACTCGCATCTGCAGACCGACAACAGCATCCCGAACAATGCCTACGGCAACGGCACGTTCGCGGGCCGCATTGGCGTGCTGGTTAGCAGCAACACGAACCTTACCGGCACGTTCCGCCGGATCGACACCACCTACGGCAGCCCGAACGCGTTCGACTTGTTCGGCATCGCCGACGATTCAACGCAGACGCGCAAGAGCACGTATGCGGCGTTCGCGGCGCAGTCTCAGCTGACGAGTCGCTGGCAGAGCACGTTCCGCGTGGCGGTGGCGGATCAGGCGTATCACTATACGAACCCGACGCCTACGGGGCAGGCCTTCGATCCGTTCGGCTTCGGCGCGAACTATCTCGGCAACAGCATGACGATTCGCGGCGGTAACGGCTACTCGGTGACCGGCCGCGCGATCCTCGACTACGGCGGGAAGTATCCGTCGGTGTTCGATTCCACCGTCACGCGCAAGCTGTTCTACGGCCAGACCGATTACCACGTGGCGTCGGCGTTCGACATCGCCGGCGGCGTCCGCGTGGAGAGCGAGAACGGCACGTCGAACTCCAGCACGCTGACGGAAACGGATCGCAACAACTACGGCGCGTTCCTCGAAGCGCGCACGTCGCTGGCCGGTCGCGTCTTCGTCACGGCTGGTGTTGGTTCCGATCACAACGCGATCTTCGGGAACGCCGTCACGCCGCGCGTGTCGGTGGCGGCGTACCTGCGACAGCCGTCAGCGAACACGGGCTTTGGCGACACGAAGCTGACGTTCAACGCGGGCAAGGGCATCAAGGAGCCGAGCCTGTTTCAGGAACTGTCGTCGCTCTACGCGCTGATCCCGGTGGCCACCGCGTCGGCGCAAGGCATCACGCCTGTCGGTCCCGAGCGCAGCCGAGGCGTGGACGTCGGCATCGAACAGGGCCTCGCGCGCGGACGCGCTCGTGTGCGGGTCTCGTACTTCGATAACGAGTTCTCGGATCTGATCGAGTACGTCAGCAACAGCGTCCTGCCGCAGCTTGGCGTCTCCGTCGTCGCTGCGAACGCGTCCGGCTATGGTGCGTACGTCAACTCGCAGTCGAATCGCTCCAAGGGCGCGGAGCTGTCGGGCGAGGCCGCGATCGGCAAGGTCAGGATGACGGTGTCGTACATGTATCTCGACGCGATCGTGACGAAGTCGCTCAGCGGCGGCGCCCTGAGGCCGGCCACGAACGCCGCGTTCCCCGGCATCCTGATCGGCGCGTACTCGCCGCTCGTCGGCGCACGGCCATTCCGTCGACCGGCGAATTCTGGCAGCGCCACCGTTGCCTACACCGAGGGACGCGCGCAGGTCGCGCTGGCAACGTACGTCTTTGGTCAGTCGGACGACAGCACGTTCCTGAGCGATGCCAACTTCGGCAACTCGCTGCTTCTGCCGAACAAGGACCTGGATGCGGCGTACCAGAAGGTTGACATCCGCGGTTCGTACCGGTTCCACCCGCGCGT
>JAYVMG010000539.1:0-6806 GCA_043759095.1 Acidobacteriota bacterium
ATTTCGGCTTCGTCACGCATACCGCCGAGCGACACGCGCACGAACTTGCGGCCGAGCGACTCGGCGATCGAGCGAGCGAGCGACGTCTTGCCGACGCCGGGGGGGCCGACGAAACAGAGGATCGGCCCCTTCACGGACGGGTTCAGCTTGCGGACGGCGAGGTACTCGAGGATGCGGTCCTTCGCTTTCTCGAGACCGGAGTGATCGGCGTCGAGCACCTGCTTGGTCTTGCCGAGATCGATCACCTCGTCGGTCCGTTTGGCCCACGGCAGCGTGACGAGCCAGTCCAGGTAGGTGCGCGAGACGGTGTACTCGGCCGCGGCGACCGGCATCTTCGACAGCCGATCGAGCTCGCGCAGCGCTTCCTTCTTGACCGCGTCGGGCATGCCGGCAGCCTCGACTTTTTCGGCGATCTCTTCGATCTCCTTGGTCTGGTCGTCGCCTTCGCCGAGCTCCTTCTGAATCGCCTTCATCTGCTCGCGCAGGAAGTAGTCGCGCTGGTTCTTGCCAACCTCGGACTGCACCTGCGACTGAATCTTCGACCCGAGCTCGAGCACTTCGAGCTCCTTGATGAGGATCCGGTTCAGGTTGTCCAGGCGCGCGCGGATGTCGAGCGTCTCCAGAACTTCCTGCTTGACGCCGGTGCTGATGGTCGACAGCGAGGACGCGATGAAGTCGGCGAGCCGGCCCGGCTCGGTGATGTTCATTGCCAGCGTCTGCAGATCGTCGGACAGCAGCGGCGACAGCGAGACGACCTGCTGGAAGTTCGTCTTGATGTTGCGCGCGAGCGCGTCGATTTCCAGCCGGTCGGCGTCGTTGGCGCCTTCCATGGCCGCGCTCACGCGCGCCCGGAGATACGGCTGCGCCGACACGACTTCGTCAAGCGTCAGCCGCGACAGGCCCTGGACGATCAGCCGCAGACTGCCGTCAGGCAGCTTGAACATCTTGTGGATGTGCGTGGCCGTGCCGACGGGATACAGATCGGCCTGCCCCGGTTCCTCGGTCGCCGCGTCACGTTGCGTGAACACCGCGATCAGCTTACCGTTCGCGATCGCATCATCGATCAGGCGGACGGAACTCTCGCGGGCGACAGCGAGGGGCATGAACGAATTCGGAAACAGGACCGTGTCCCGAAGCGGCAGGATTGGCAGCTCAGAGGGAATATTGAGCGACCGATCGCCGAGCGAGGTGTCCTCGGTCTTGAGGTTCTCGAGTTGATCGCTCATCGCGACCTCTTTTCTTCTGCGTTGTGGGGATGCGACGGTGGGGAGAGATGGGCTCCGCCACCGGCGGAGCCCCCGAATCGTTGCGGGACGCCTGGACCTTTAGACGTCCATGAAGAGCGAACTGGTGCCGCGGCGCGCCGTCAGCTGACGCTGACGCTGCTCCGCATTCTCCCTGGCCTGCTCGCAGTCCTTGCAGCGGACCGCGAACGGCAGCGCCCGAAGGCGCTTTTCGGCGATTTCCTCGTCGCAGTCGAAGCAGTTACCGTAGTTGCCCTGCTCCAGGCGCGCGAGCGCGTCGTTGACCTTGCTGAGCGTCTCCGCCTTCATCTGGACGAGGGCGAACTCGAGCTCTTCCTGAATGTCGGCTTCCGCGCTCTCGACCGTGTCGAGAACTTCGTTGAGCTTCCCGCCCCACGAACCTTCTTCACGCGCGCCGCGCATCTTGCCCTGAACTTCAGCCTGCAGTTCCCGACGCCGACCGTCGAGCATCTGCTTGAGTTCAGCATAGCGGGACCCGGACTCCGCCGGCGCCGCTTCCTTCTTTCGAGTGTTCTTCATGACCGACCGCTCCTTCCGCCCCGGACCAGCCGGGTCGCCGCTTAAGATTACCAATGCGCCATGCAAATGAAGCGCCAAGACTATATCGAACTAGAGTCCTATTGCAAGCCGCTGAGCTATCTCCGTCTCACTGCACTGCCTGACACGGTTTCGAGGCTGAAAAGCGACACTCCCAACGGACATCGGCCGGGATAGCAGCATTAAGTCGTTTTTTCTGAGTCTTTTGTAGCATCTCGTCCGCCTGGATTAACCAATCGTTCAAATCAGATGATTCCTTAGACGCCCGACGGACTCTGACGGTTCTGACCTGACATCATCTTTTTTTGTCCGCGTAAGGAGACGACACGGTGTAGTAAAAGTGTCAAGGCGTAACCGGCCGGCGTCGTAATTTCCGCACTGCCGCTTGATAGTCCCAGTCACCGGCGGCTATACTTGACGTTTGTCCCTACAAGCTGAAAGCTGAGAACTGTTTATGGCGAAGCGATGTGAATTGTGCGGGAAGGGTCCGGTCGTGGGACGGCAGCATAGCCACGCAAACAACGTGAGCGCGCGCCGGTTCGAACCGAATCTGCAGGCAGTCAAGGCCGTCGTCAACGGCGGCAACAAGCGCATGCGCGTCTGCACGCGCTGCCTCCGCTCCGGCAAAGTCGTCAAGGCCGGGCCCAGCAAGGCCGCCTGACGGCGGAAGTCAGAACTCTGAAGTCAGAAGTCTGAAATGAAACAGGCCGTCTCCAGCCAGGATGCCCCGAAGGCAATTGGCCCGTACTCCCAGGCCGTTCGCGCGGGGCAGCTGCTGTTTCTGTCTGGCCAGGTGCCGCTCGATCCGGCCACTGGCCAGATCGTCGAGGGCGATATCGCCGCGCAGACGCACCGCGTCTTCAAGAATCTCGGTGCTGTGCTCACCGCCGGCGGTCGCTCGTTCGCCGATGTCGTCCGCACAACGGTGTTCCTGGCGGACATGAACGACTTCGCAGCAGTGAACGCCGTTTACGGTGAGTACTTCACGGAGCCGTACCCGGCGCGAGCGACTGTGCAGGTGGCCCGGCTCCCGAAAGACGCGCGCGTCGAAATCGATCTGATAGCGAGTTACGAGTAGCGCAAGTCTCAAGGCTCAAGTCTCACTGAGACTTGAGCCTTGAGACTTGAGACTTGTGGAACCTACCCCGCCCGACCAGCCCTCTCGACGCCGATCACTCCCTCGACTCCGCGCAGCGACTTGATCACCTTTTCGAGTTGCTTGAGATCGCTGATCTCGATCGTCACGTCGATGCGCGCGTGCGAATCGTCGCCTGTCCGCGCTTCCATGTTCTTGATGTTCGTGTTGACGTCGGCGATCTTCGCGCTGACGGCCGCCAGCAGTCCCTTCCGGTCCTCGACTTCCATCGTCAGTTTGACGGTGTAGCGGCCGACGGCTTCGGTCTTGTCCCACTCCACCTCAATCCGCCGCTCCGGGTCGTACAGCAGGTTGACGACATTGGGACACGTGGCTGAGTGGACGGAGACGCCTTTCCCGCGCGTGACGTAGCCAATGATCTTCTCGCCGCGGATCGGGCTGCAGCAGCGCGCGCGGAACACCATCAGGTCGTCGAACCCCTTGACCTTGATCTTCTCGTCGCCGGACCCGAGCACGCGCCTGACGACGGAGGCGACGGCGCCTTCGGGCGCCTTCTCGCGCAGCGTGTCGGTCGGGACCAGCTTGACCAGCACCTGTTTCGGATGCACCTTGCCGTAGCCGATCGCCGCGAACAGATCGTCGCTCTTGCCGACGGCGAAGTCGGCGAGGGCTTTCGCGAACGCCTCGCCGTCGAGAATCGTCTTCGGGTTCAGGTCGTAGCGGCGCGCTTCCTTTTCGAACAGCTTGCGCCCGAGCTCCACGGCGCGGGTTTTTTCTTCCGCGTGAATCAGGTGTTTGATCTTGCTGCGCGCCCGCGACGTCGCGACGAAGTTCAGCCAGTCGCGGCTCGGCCGGTGACCCGCCTGCCGCACGATCTCGATGATGTCGCCGTTCTTCAGGCGCGTGCGCAACGGCACCATCTTGCCGTTGACGCGCGCGCCGACGCATTGATGCCCCAGATCGGTGTGGATCGCATACGCGAAGTCGACGGGCGTCGCGCCGCGCGGCAACGCTTTCACTAAGCCTTTCGGCGTGAAGATGTAGACCTCGTCCGGGTAGAGCTCGATCTTGAGGTTCTGGATGAATTCCTCGGGATCGTGGACTTCCTGCTGCGACTCGAGGAGCTGGCGCATCCACCGGAAGTAGCGGTCGTCGCGCTCGTCGCCGACGCGACCCTCCTTGTATTTCCAGTGCGCGGCGATCCCTTCCTCCGCCCGCCGGTGCTGTTCCATCGTCCGGATCTGGACCTCGAACGGCATGCCGTGCGCGCTGATCACCGAGGTGTGCAGCGACTGGTAGCCGTTGGGGCGCGGCATCGCGATGAAGTCCTTGATCCGTCCCGGCACAGGCGACCACGTCTGGTGGATGATGCCGAGCGCGGCGTAGCAGTCCTTCACGCTCTCGGTGATGATGCGGATCGCGATGAAGTCGTACACCTGCCCGAGTTCGATCTTCTGGCGCTCGAGCTTCTGGTGAATGCTCCACAGGCGTTTGATGCGGCCGTCGATCTCGATGACCGGCACTTGGGCTTCGGCGAGCGTGGCGGTGATTGTTTTTTTCAGGTCGCCGATCAACCCTTCGGTGGCGCGGCGTTTCGCGTCGACCTGCGCGCGCAGCGTCTCGTAGGCCTGCGGCTCGAGGTAGCGGAACGACAGCTCCTCGAGCTCGTTCTTCACCTTGCTCATGCCGAGGCGATTGGCAATCGGCGCGTAGATGTCGCGGGTTTCCTGCGCGATCTTCACGCGGCGCTCGTCGGGGAGATGGCCGAGCGTCCGCATGTTGTGGAGGCGATCCGCCAGCTTCACGAGGATGACGCGGATGTCGTCCACCATCGCGAGCAGCATCTTGCGGAAGTTCTCCGCCTGCCGCTCTTCGCTCGTGGACGACGACAGCGGGATCGCGCTGATCTTCGTCACACCCTCGACGACGTGAGCGACTTCGGGGCCGAACAGCTCGCGGATGCGCTCGATGGTGGTGAGGGTATCCTCGACCACGTCGTGGAGCAGGCCGGCGGCAATGGCAACTGCGTCCAGCTTCATGTCCGCAAGGAAGTCGGCGACCGCCAGAGGGTGGACCAGATAGGGCTCGCCCGAGTGGCGCACCTGTCCCCTGTGCTCGAACGCCGAGAAGACATAGGCGCGGCGGAGCAGTTCAACGTCGGCGTCCGGACTGTAGGCCCGGACTTTTTCGAGGAGATCCTCGAAGCGAATCATGGTGTTCGGTGTCTAACCAAAATATCGGACGGTAATAGGGTTAGCTTGACGTACGATTTTTTGCTTCACTATACTGGCCCGGTTACGCTTCACCAATTTTCTCTGTTTAGGGGGGCTCATGCGTTCTTTGTCGGGAGCATCGCAGGCATTTGTCGCGGTGCTGGCCCTTGGGTCATTCGCGTCGACGATGGGTTGCGCCAAGGTCGGCGAGATTCAAGGGAAAAAGGCGTTCAAGACCGCCAACGCCGCGTACCAGCAGCAGGACTATAAAAAGGCGTCGGAATACTACGCGCAGACCATCGCGGCCGCGCCCGACACCCCGACGGCCAATCAGGCTCTGTTTTTCCTCGGGAACAGCCTCGACAACCAGTACAAGCCCAGCAAGAAAGGCGACGCCGTCAACGACGCATTCTTGACCAGGGCTGTTGATAACTACCAGAAAGCCGCCGAAAAGCTGTCGGCGTCGGCCGACCCGGCGGACAAGAAGCTGGGCAAGCTGTCGCTCGAGTATCTGGTGGCGTCCTACGGCGCGGACAAGCTGAACGACCCGGCCAAGGCCGAACCGGTGGTCCAGCGGATGATTCAGATCGAGCCGGGCGAGCCATCGAACTACTTCGCCCTCGCCAAGATCTACGAGGACGCTGGCGCCTACGACGAGGCCGAGAAGATGCTGCTCCAGGCGAAGGCGGCCAAGCCAGGCGACGCCGCGGTCTACATGACGCTCGCCGGCTACTACAACCGCCAGGGCCGGTTCGACAAGACAATCGAGGCGCTCGAGGAACGCGCCGCGAAGGAGCCGAACAACCCGGTCGCCTTCTACACCATCGCCACCTATTACTGGGACGAGGCCTACCGCGACTTCAAGCTGAAGGACGCGGAAAAGAAGGACTTCGTGGCGAAGGGCATGACCGCCATTGACCACGCGCTCCAGATCAAGCCGGACGACATCGATTCCACCGTCTACAAGGGCCTCCTGCTCCGCCTGCAGGCCAATCTCGAGAAAGATCCGGCCAAGCAGCAGGCGCTGCTCAAAGAGGCGCAGGGCCTCAGCGAGAAGGCCAACACGATGCGCAAGGCCAAGGCTGCCGGATCCGCGCCTTAGTCACAAAAACTGAGGGTAACCCCAGTCTCTACAAGGGATTGGATCAAAAGGCCGTCAGGGCAACCTGACGGCCTTTTTTTGCACCGCCGTCACAATCCACGCGGTAAAATCACGGGGTCTCTCAATCAACCCACTCAGCAGGAAATGGTGGCCGCGCATGACGGTTCACCATGGAGAACACATGAGTCGCACGACCCTTTTCCGATCGCTCACGCTTCTGGCTTTTTGCCTCTTTCTGTTGCCGGTGGACCGCGCAAATGCGCAGGGCGTCACAACAGGGAACCTGACCGGCACGGTCAGGGATCCGCAGGGACAGATCGTCCCGGGCGCGAGCGTCACCGCACTTCACGAACCCTCAGGCTCCAGGTACGAGGGATTCACCCGCGAGGACGGACGCTATTTCATTCCCGGCATGCGCGTCGGCGGACCATACACGGTCAGCGCCACGCTCCCCGGCTTCAGCACGGAAGTGAAGAGCGCCGTCACCATCGCACTCGGCGCATCGACCGACCTCGACTTCACGCTGAAGCTTGCCAACGTCGCCGAGACGATCACGGTCGTCGGCACGAGCGATCCGGTGTTCAGCTCGACGC
>JAYVMG010000540.1:0-2557 GCA_043759095.1 Acidobacteriota bacterium
ACCACAGCGGCTGTTGAAATGAATCGACGAACCATGCAAGCCCCTCCTCTGATGCAAAGTGGCGCCTTGCGCCGCCGTCACACATGCAAGGGACGAACCATCACACGACGGCAGGTGGGCCTGCCTGCCTGTCTTAGAACCGGACGCCGACGCCGAGCACGACGCGCTGCGTCGGAATGCCCGTATCCGTCTCGACCGTGTCGGTCTTCGCCAGGATCTGACCGTAGCGATATCCGAGATCGACGAAAAATCGCTCCATGAACGGCACGTTCACGCCGAATCCGACGACGAAAATCGTCTTGTTCTGCGTACCGGACAAATCGCCGCCGAGTTGCACGCCCTTCGACGCCGGGTCGACCGCCGTGCCGCCCACGTTGAACTCCACTTGCGTCTCCACGTGCGCGACGCCGACTGCCGCCAGCACATAGGGATGCACCATCGGTGACACATCAAGATTGATGTTGTAGCGCAGGCCGACGGCGCCGTGTTTCTCCTTGAACGCGGTGCTCGCGGTACCGCCCAGGAAGTTGGCAATCACCGTCGCGTTGTTGTCGAGCGCGGTCGTCCCGACGTTGCCCATATGGCTGGCCTCGACAATCACATAGAGGCCATCGACGATGCGGAATCCGAATTCACCGCCGAAGAACTTGTCGGACTTGTGGCCAAGCGTTGGCCCGAAGTTGAATTCTGCGTACATCTTCGGATCGGATCCTGCCATCGGCGGCGGCGTCTGCGCCTCAGCCGAGACGGCATCGATTCCCAGTACACACACAAGACACACAGCCGCAACATAAGCAAAACGCTTCATTAAATCGTCCTCCGTAGACGGGAATAGCCGCTGAATTTCGCGAATCGCGGACAGGCTGGGACCTACCGCATACCGAGGTGAGGCCGTGATTATACCATCTCCGTGCTATTCTGGACACGCTCGACAGCACGAATCCATGAGCGAACACGCCGAAACCTCAGATCACACATACGAGCCGTTCCCGCCCGTAGGCAGCATGCCGCCTGCGTTTGAGCCACCCACTGTGCCGGCGCCGGACCGGCTCGGCGCGTGGAAGCGGATGGGCAGCGAGATCGTCGCCGGCGTGCAGACGCTGGTTTCCGCGGCCGTCTACGCGACCCTGATCGTCACGTTCGGGTTTCAGGTGGCGCGGGTCGACGGCCTCAGCATGGCGCCGACCCTCGAGGATCGCGATCGGCTGATCGTCAACAAACTGGTGTACGAACTGGGCGAACCGCGCCCGGGCGACATCGTGATGCTCTACTACCCGCTCAACCCCGAGAAGATGTTCGTGAAGCGGGTGATCGCGCGCGAGGGCGATGCGGTCCGGATCGTGGACGGACGCGTGTATGTGAACGACGTGCCGGTGCACGACGAGTACGTGTCCGCCGAGTTCCGCAGCCACGACGACTGGGGCCCGCAGGTGATTCAGCAGGGCTACTACTTCGTGATGGGCGACCACCGCAACAACAGCTCCGACAGCCGCCACTGGGGTCCGGTGCCGAAGAAGTACATCGTCGGCAAGGTGAAGGTCCGCTGGTGGCCGCTTCAGGACGCCAGAATCTTTTGATGCTCGTCGCGGAGCTTGTATTTCTGAATCTTGCCTGACGCGGTCATCGGAAATTCTTCGACAAAACGCACGTAGCGCGGCACCTTGAACTTGGCGAGGTTCGCGGCACACCACGCGGCGAGTTCCTCTGCCGTAACCACGTCCACCGCGTCGGGACGCAGCCGGACTGCCGCCGCGACCGCTTCTCCGAAAAACGCATCGGCCACAGCGTAGACGTACGCGTCGGACACCGTCGGATGCTCGCGAAGACAGTCTTCGATTTCTTTCGGCGCGATGTTTTCGCCGCCGCGGATGATGATGTCCTTGATGCGGCCGGTGATCCGGAAATAGCCGTCGGGATCCTGGCTCGCTTCGTCGCCGGTGTGCAGCCAGCGGTCCGCGTCGATCGCCGCGCGCGTCGCTTCGGGGTTGTTGTAGTAGCCCTTCATCACGTTGTAGCCGCGGCAGCACAGCTCGCCGGGTTCGCCGGCCGCGCGCACCTCGCCCGTGACCGGGTCCACGATCTTCACCTCGAGTTCCGGCAGCACCGGGCCGACCGTTCCCGACCGCTGCGCGATCGACGAATCGCGCGGCGTCATCGTGATGCCGGGCGACGACTCGGTCATGCCGTACGCGATCGTGATTTCAGGCAGGTGCATCTCGGTCATCACGCGCCGCATCAGCGGCTCCGGACAGAGTGCGCCGGCCATCACGCCGGTGCGAAGCGACGTCAGGTCGAACTGCGCCAACTCCGGACACTCCAGCTCCGCGATGAACATCGTCGGCACACCGTAGAGCGCCGTACAGCGTTCGCGATGCACCGTATCGAGTACACGTTTCGGATCGAACGCGACCACCGGGCACAGGCACGCGCCGTGGGTGAACGCGCCCAGCACGCCGATGACGCAGCCGAAACAGTGAAAGAGCGGCACGCAGAGGCATAGGCGATCGTCCGGCGTAAACCCTAGCAGGCGGCCCATCGCCTCGCCGTTATTGACGAT
>JAYVMG010000541.1:0-2553 GCA_043759095.1 Acidobacteriota bacterium
CCTTTCATTGATCGATCGCGTTCATTCCAGGGGCGACGTCATCACGATCACCAAACGAGGTCGTGTGGTCGCGCGGCTCGTCAGTGCCGTTCCGACCGACGACAAGCCTTGGCTCGCCCTTCGCGGTCAGGCGATCTTGAAAGGCGATCCATTTGCTCCGGCCGTACGGGAAGACGAGATCCAGGCGCTGAAGTGACTACGGCGCCGTTGCTCGACACCCACGCGTGGATTTGGTGGCTCAGTGGCGACCCAAAGTTGGGACGCGAGAATCTGAAAGCGCTTGGTCAGTTTCCCAAGGACATCCGCCCCGCGTTGAGCGCCATCAGCCTTTGGGAGGCCGCGACCCTGGCGAGTCTTGGCCGTCTCGAGTTGAAGACCACCTTCGACGCATGGCTGGCAATCGCCGCTGACCCGATTACCGTGCGCGTGATACCGATTACGCCTCACATCGCCGCCGAGGTCGCTCGCCTCCCGAACGCCTTCCAGCGTGATCCAGCCGATCGATTGATCGTGGCCACGAGCCGCGTTCACGGTCTTCCCCTTCTGACGAAAGACACCGCGATCGCGAAGTCCGGCCTCGTGCGACTCTGGTCCTAGCCCCTATCCCCTGAAAATGTTCTTGACGACAAACATGACGTTTGCCGGACGTTCGGCGAGCCGGCGCATGTACCACGCGAACCAGTACTCACCGTACGCGACCAGCACGCGGAGCGGCCGCCCGGACGCCACGAGGCGCTGCTGCAGGGGGCGCTGGATGCCGTACAGCATCGCAAACTCGTAGGCCGACTTCGGCACCCGCTGCGCGTCGATGAACGCGATGAGCCGATCGGCCAGCACCGGATCGTGCGTGGCCATGTGCAGCAGACAGCCTGCGCTCTGCGCATCCGCGGCCATCAGGCGACACGACAGCGTGTAGAAGTTCTCGTCCACGTCCGCTTTTTTCGGATACGCGACCGAGGCCGGCTCGAGGTAGGCGCCTTTCACAAGACGAATCGCGGACCCCAGCGGCACGAGTGACTCGACGTCATCAACCGTGCGATACAGATACGCCTGCAGGGCGATGCCGATGCGCGGCGACCGCGCGCGCGTCCGGCGGAATAGATCGAGCGTCGGGTCGACGTACGGCGAACTCTCCATGTCGATCCACACGAAGTTGTCGCGCTCCTCCGCCCGGTCGACGAGCCGTTGCAGATTCCGGAAGCAGAGCTCCTTGTCCAGGTCGAGCCCGAGCTGCGTCGGCTTCACCGAGATCTGCGCGCGCAGACCGGCGGCCTTCACCTTGTCGAGCACGTCGAGATAGTGGAGCGTGACCTCTTCGGCGTCCTCGATCCGCGTGAGGTTCTCGCCGAGCTTGGTAAAGATCGTGCTGATGCCGAGCGTCTCCTGCGTCGCCGCCGCGCCCATCGCATCTTCGAGCCGCTCGCCCGGCATGAACGTCGAGACGGATCGCCGCACGAACGCGGTCTTCGTCGCGCGCTCACGCAGCCACGCGTTGGTGGACATCGCCAGCAAGAGCTTGCGCGCGACGCTCAGAGAAGCCCCTTCAGCAATCCGCCGTCCACCTGCACGGCTGCGCCGGTGATGTAGGAGGCGGCATCGGACAGGAGAAACGCACCGGTGCGGCCGAAATCGTCCGGCGTCCCGTAGCGACCGAGCGGAATCGCGGCGGCGCCGCGCTTCTGCTGCTCCGCGAGCGAGATGCCAGCCTTCTCCGCGTGGATCTCGTCCAAGTGCGCGAGCCGATCGGTGGAAATGCGACCGGGAAGCAGCGTGTTCACCCGGATCTGATCGGGCGCCAGCTCGAGCGACAGCGTCTTGACGAGCGAGGTCACGCCCGCTCGCATGACGTTGGACAACGCCAGATTGGGAAACGGCTCCTTCACCGTCGACGAGGTGCCGACGAGGATCGCGCCGCCGCCGCGCTCGCGCATCGACGGCACGACCAGCCGCACGGTGCGAATGACGCTGAGCAGCAGGAGTTCGAACGCGCCGTGCCAGGCCATGTCGTCGAAACTGAGCACAGTGCCCGCCGGAGGACCGCCGGTGTTGGCAAACAGCAGGTCGACGCCGCCAAACCGATCGATGGTCGCCGCATGCCACCGCGTGATCGCGTCGGCCTTGCTGAGATCGGCAGTCACCGCGAGCGCGCGGCCGCCCGTCCCCGCGTTGATCGTCGCGGCCGCCCGCTCAATCGCATCCTCATCGCGCGCCGCAATCGACACGTGCGCGCCTTCCGCCGCCAGCGCGCGAGCGACGGCGAAGCCGAGCCCTTTGCTCGCTCCGCCGACCATTGCGACTTTGTGTGTGAGACCGAGGTCCATGGGCCGCTATGTTAGCGCAGCGGCCACGCGGCAGGGCGCAGGGCTCAGGGCCGAGGGCTATCGCGCAGTCCAGTCCCAAGTCCCAAGCCCTCAGCCCTCAGCCCTCAGCCCTCAGCGCTCAGCGCTAGCCGTTGGCAGGCTTCACGGTAAGGAAAATGTTGTTGCCCTGACGATTGATCAGCACCAGCGTCGGACGATCGCTCGTCTTCTTCAGCGCCGTCTTCAGATCGTC
>JAYVMG010000542.1:0-17068 GCA_043759095.1 Acidobacteriota bacterium
ACGGGCTGTGCGGCCGCCGCCGGTTTGGCCGGTTCCTGACTGCAGGCCGCGACGAACAACACGAGGGCCGGGATCGTCAGCCCGAACGCCAGACGATGACATGAAGTCATGGGAGGGATGATACCGCAGCACAGATCGTGCATCTTTTGCCAGCGTCCGGACGTCTGAACCGCAGTAAAATGGTTCGCATCATGATGCGAACCATCCTGGCCGTGTGTCTGGCGTTGGCGGTCGTTGCTGTCCCCGCGCAGGCGCAAACGCAGCAGCGCGCCGTGTCCGGCACCTGGCGCGTCGACTTCGTGACTCCGCTGGGACAGAACTGGATCATCATGACGATCAACCAGTCGGGCGCCAAGCTCAGCGGCCATGCCACCGACGAGTTCGGCGAGTACGAGATCAACGGTCGCATCGTTGACGATCAGGTGACCGTCATCTGGTCGGTCGCCGAGGACGGCAAGATGCTCGAGATCACGATGAAGGGCAAACTGGAAAGCGCCACCGTGATCAACGGGACGGCCAAGCTCGGCGACGTTGGTGAAGGGCCGCTTACGGCGCGCCGCACGGGCGACGCCGGCGACGTACGCTAAGATTCCGCGCTCGCACGCCCGCTCGCGCTTCGTCCACATTTTTACAGGAGCCGATTGTATGAACCGCTCGACAGCCACCGTTCTGGCGCTCTTTCTGCTGGCCGCGGCGCCCGCATTTGCTCAGACGAACGTTGCCGGCGACTGGGACGTCACTGTGACGTCGCCGCAGGGCACGACCACGACGCCCGTCACGTTCAACCAGGACGGGACCAAGATCTCGGGCTTGTTCAAGTCGCCGCAGGGCCAGCTGGCCTTCGACGGCGGCTCGATGACCGGCAGCGATCTGAAGTTCACCTTCACGATCAACGCACAGGGTATGGAGCTTCCGATCACGCTGACCGGCAAGGTTGACGGCGCGTCGATCGCCGGGAAGGCCGACTTCGGCGGCTTCGCCGAAGGCGACTGGAGTGCGAAGCGCTCGGGCACCACCACGACCTCCTCGTCGGCGACGACGACCACGACCACCACGACATCGACGACCACCACCACGACGTCAACCGCGTCGGCCATGGGCGGCTTCGCCGGCAAATGGGATGTGATGTTGAAGACGCCGGCGGGCGACATGCCCGCGACCGCGATGCTGAAGGACGACATGGGCAAGCTGTCCGGCACGTTCGGCAGCCAGTTAGGTGAAGTGCCCGTCGCCGGCGCGGTCGACGGCCAGTCGCTCAAGCTGACAATGGTCGCGCAGACGCCGAACGGCGACCTGACCGTCGTGCTGACGGGCGATCTCGACGGCGACGCCATCGTCAACGGCAAGGCCGACGTGGCGGGTATGGGAATGATGGAGTGGTCGGCGAAACGGATCAAGCTATAACAGATTAGCCACGAAGACACGAAGACACGAAAAAGATCAACTTTCGTGTTTCGTGCTTTCGTGGCTAATGCGATAGCACGTCGCCGCGACGCAGCAGGAGCGCCACGCCCAAGGCCATCGCGGCCACGGCCAGAGAAATCAGCGCAATCTCGCTGGTGATCTTCGTCACCACATCAAGCGCCACCCTGGCCGTCTTTTCCAAATCCAGTGCATCGTCGGGGCCGAGCATTTGCCGGCTGAGGACCGTCGTCCGCCGCAGCCCATAGGCCATCATCGAACTCATACTGACGCTCATGCCGATCAAGCGAAGGATGATGACGAGCGACGACGCCATCCCGCGGTCTTGTTCGCCCACGCCGTTAATGACGGCCGCCCCGATCGGCGCAATGGTCAACCCGATGCCGATGCCGGCCAGCGCCAGCCCCGCCACCATGAAGCCGGTACCGCGAGCGTCGGACAGCGCGGGGCCGTGGCGCAAGGTGTCAAAGAAGGAGACCGCCTGGGCGGCCATTTCCACCTTCCACAGACTCATCATCCAGAAGCCAACGATGGCCGTGATCAAACCAAGGACGACCGTCGATCGATAGCCGAGCCGTTCGGAGAGCCAGCCTCCGGGAATGGCCGCGAGCGCCATCGGCACGGTAAAGGCGCAGAGCAGGTATCCCGTGACAAGCGCCGCCTTCATCGTGTCTGCCGCGCCCGCAACGTTGATGAAGATGGGCACACTGACAAGCCCCACCATGATGCAGAAGCCGACGAGCAGGTTGACGCCACTCGCCGCCGACAGATTGCGGTTCGAGAAGATGCGTAAGTCGAGGATGGGATCGCGCACGCGCCGCTGAGAAACCAGGAAGACCGCGAACACCGCCGCGGCCCCGGCGACCCAGTACAGACGATGTGGCGACGGAAGAGCGATTGATCCTTCGAGCCCGACTTCCGGCGCGCCAAGGCCGATATTGAGCAGAATCAGCGCCGCGCCAAGAAGCGTCACGCCGATCCAGTCGATGCCGCCCTTCACGTCCATCCGTGGCAGGCCGGTCAACCCCCACCACGTGATGCAGAAGATCACGAAGACCACAGGGAGATTGATCCAGAACAGGTACGGCCAGCTCATGAACTGCACCATGATCCCGCCGTAGAGATGTCCCAGCACCCAACCCGCCGTATCGACCGCCCCGATGATGCCGAGCGGCAGCGCCCGTTTCTCGGGCGGATACAGATCGGCGACCAGGGCCATGCTCACAGGCACCATGGCTCCTGCGCCGAATGCTTGAATGACACGGCCGGCAATCAGGGCGTAGAGCGAGGCGAAACTGACAGGGGGATGGTCCTGGAACAGTTGCATCACTCTCAGCGCGATGCCGGCGGGCCAGCCCGGCGAAGCCGCGACCAGCCATGACCCGACAAAGAAGATGGCGAGACAGACGAGATAGACGAAGCGGCGCCCGGCGATATCCGACACCTTCCCCATGAACGTCATGCTGATCGCATACGAGACGAAATACCCGGTGACGACCCATCCGGCGACATCGAGCTTCTGGATCTCGATGGTCAACGATCGGATCACCTCCGGCAGCACCGCGGAGACGATGGTGAGATCGAGCGCGCCGATGAATACGGGGAGGCAGACGAGCGCGAGGATCAGCCCGGGGTACTGCCGTGCGCGCGACATTCAGGCTTGCGGCTTGGGCGTGGGGGGCGGCAGCTGCGGCGTCGGAATGTCGACCGGTTCATTCGTGCCGAAGAGCTCGATGAGCCAGCCGTTGCCCTCAGGCTCGGTGACGTGGATCTGCGCCGTGTTCGCCGACTTCTCGTCGATCCAGAGATCGACGGGATACATCACATCCGGTTTGAGTGTGGACCCGACGAGCGGATTCAGTTTCTCGCCGCTCACCTCGCCCTGCAGATGAAGCGTTTGCCGGTTCTGGAGCGTCTCGCGCCCGACGACTTGCGCCTTTTGCACCGCGGTCCTCAGAACCTCCGGGATGCCGGTCTTGGCAAACAGCACGACGCCATTGAAATTGGAGTCCGCTGGCGCCTTGCCGAACTGGCGCGTCAGCGGATTCGACTGAAAGGTGCCTTCAGGTACCCACACTCGCGTCAACTGCACGATCGATCCGTTCTTGAGCGAGACTTTGACGTTGCAGGAAACTCGGTCCGGCGCTGAATAGGCACAATCCGAGGCGGTGAATGTGATTCCGTTCTTCGCGTCCAGAACCGCCGGCGTGCCCTCACGTTTCAGCGAGAAGCGCGTGCTCTTGAGAGCCAGAACGGCGTCAGCCGTCCGATTCAGATCACTCTGAACCGCGTCGCGGCTCGCTCCCGGCTTCAGCTGTTCAGCACCGGTGATCCAGATTGACGATGCGAGCAGGCAGAGCAGAACGCTGGCTGCTTCGGCTTTTCTCATGTTCGTTGGACCTCGGTCTCCGCAGTTTCGACAATACCATAGCCACGAAGGCACGAAAACACGAAGAAGATCGGCTGGCTAGTTTTCCAACCCAAGCGCCCAGCGGATGCCGCCGGTGACGTGCGCGCGGAAGATCGGGTCCGTGGACCAGATGTCGTCGCGGTGGCCGAGCGACGTGTAGAACGATCGCCCTTTGCCGAACATGCGCGTCCAGGCTTGCGGGTAGTCGCCGCCTTCCACGACCTCCGGTCCGGGTCCGCCGAGATCCGTCTTCTGTGTATCGAGGCTGAGCAGCACGTGCACGCGGTCGCGCGAGAACGCCATCGGAATGTGCAGCCGCCCCACCTGGCTGATCTGCTCGGTCGGCTTGCTCGCGTCCCACACCGCGGCGCCGAACTGGTAGAACTCCTCGGCGACCGGCCAGCTGCCGCCCATCATCTTCGTCGCGGGGTGCGACGAATCTTCCACCTTCAACACGCCCATCCGCTGCCCTACGCTGCTGGTCGGGATAATCGAACGGCGGTAGTAGCCGCCGAGGACCTCGCCGAACTCGGGGTAGTCGTACAGCGTCAGCGTGGCGCAGTGCACGCCGACCAGCGCCTTGCCGTTGCGCACGAAGTCGACGATGGACCGCTTCTGGGGGTCGGTCAGCGGGAGATTCCCGTTGGTCATCAGCATCAGGCCGTCGAACTGCGCCAGGTATTCCGGGGTGAGGAACGACAGGTCGAGTGCCGCCGACTCCTGTTTGTAGCCCTCCCGCGTCGTCACGTCGAAACCGCCGGTGTGTCCGTACTCGGTGACCGCGGCTTCGGCGGGCGCGAGGCTCGGGTGTTTGTACAACGCCGCGTGCGTGAGAAAGAGCAGTTTCTTCCTGACCGGCGTCTGCCCGCGGACGGCGCGCCCCGAGACGCCAGTGGTGAGTGCGAGGATGCCGACGATGACAAGGCGGATGGTCAGGTGGCGCATGTCGCGGATATTACGCGATCCCGCCGTGCCTAACGCTGCCGCAGCTCGCGCACGAGATCCCGAATCTGTCCGACCAGAGCGATCTTTCCCGCAGCCGCCGCTTGCGCTTCGGCGATCGCCGCTTCCTGCAACGCCTCATCACGGCGATCGTCGAGCGCCGCGATGCGCGCGAGGTTGAAATGCGCTTCGGGGTAGACGGGCCGCAGTGCGATCGCCTGCTGCAGAGCGCCGCGTGCCGCCGGTCCATGGCCCCTGGCGAGCAGCACCGCGCCGAGGTTGTTCTGCGCCTCGGCGTTGGACGGGTTCGTCTCGACCGCTCGTTCGAAATGCGCGCGCGCCTCGTCGACGCGTTGGTCCGCGAAGAGCAGGCTTCCGAGATTGTTGTGGGCGAGCGAGTAGTCGGGATCGAGACGAATGGCCTCTTCGTACTGGCGGGCCGCGTCCGGCGCGCGGCCGAGCGCCTCTAGGGCCACCGCGACGTTGTAGCGCGCCCGCGCCGAGCCGGGCTGCAGCCGCTCGACGACGCGAAAGTGGGTGAGGGCGCGTTCAGGCTGCCCCAGCTCCATGTAGAGCGCCGCGGCGTCGTCGCGCAGCGCGGCGTAGTCCGGCTGCCGTGCGATCAGCGTCTCGCAGCCGATCGCATCCGCCGCCGCCATCTTGTGGCGGATATCCGGGGCCAGACGATCGCGATCGGGATCGGACCTCGTCATCACCTGAATCCATACGTCGGCCATCTCGTCAGACGATCGCCACCCCCACGGCACGCGCTGCGGCGGGTGCTGGGGGTTTCGGGGGTTGGCGTCGGAGTTGTCGAAGACGTATTCCATCTCGATCGTCGTGCCGGCCGGAAGCCAGAACGGCGCCGCGTAACGATACTGGTCCTGCCAGTTGAAGTCCCACCGCTCGATGCGGATCAGGGTTGTGCGTGTGCCATCCGGCCGCGTGGCCCAGACGTGGACGCGGCGCGCGCGGTAGTGCGCGTGTGGCTGGATGGCGTGGACTTCGACGTCCACGGGCAAGACGTACGCGTCCGCGACGCGATGCGTTGCCGCGCCTGCAGGAATGTCGAGATCCTGCCGCCCGAGACGCACCATCGTCGGGATGCGTGTCGGCGGGTCGGCCGTGAAATAGAACGCGATCGACGGTTGAATGCGCTCGGCCTTTCCGGTGGGCTGCAGGTGCAGCTGCACGACGAGATCGCTGCCGGGATCAAGTTGCCACGCGAGGCCGGGCGGCGCGAGCGGCGTGATCTGCCCGGGTGTCCACCCGAGAAAATGCCCGTCCGGGAAATCGGCGGAGCGCAGAATAGCGCCTTCGTACCCGGGAGCCGGGTCGGCCTCGTCCAGCCGCCGCGACGCCGCCGTCGGATCGACTCGGATGTTGGCGTGGTGGGTCGCGCGATTGCCCGGCCGGAATTCCAGCCCTCGCACGTAGCGTCGCCCCGCGCCAGGGACGGGCACGACGAAGTTTCGAAAAACATCGGCGCCGCCCGCCGGCATCAGATATTCGGGCAGCTGGACGATGAGGTCGGGCTCGCCGAGTTGCCAGGCGCTGGTCCACCGCGGCGCGATCGGAAGGTCTGAGGCCGCGCCTTCTGGTGTGCCGTCGCGCACCCATTGAGCGAGCGTGCGAATCTGATCGTCGGTGAGCCGCCGCGCGTCGAGAAAGGTGGCGGGCGCGGGCTCCGGCTTCCACGGCGGCATGGCTCGGCGCGCGGTCACCGCCGCAATCTGCGCGGCGCGCCGACGTGCGTCGGCGTACGTGATGAGTGTGAAAGGCGCCGGGCCATCCGGGTGGTGGCACGAGGCGCACTGGCTGAAAAGGATGGGCGCGACGTCACGGGTAAATGTCACCGGGCCTGCCGTTCGCGCGGCGCCCGCGGACCACCAGCAAGCCGCAAACGCCGCGGCGACCGCCATTGGGGCGCGCATGGTCGACGAGTATAGCGTCCGTCGAAGTTCCTTGACCCTGGTTCCGCCGGGGCGTATTTTCGGCTGGGCCGAGGAGGCAGCATGAAACAGGTCGCACGTGTGCTCGCGTTGGGATCGGTTCTCGTTCTCGGGTTCTCCGGGTTCGCCCGTGCGCAGTCGAGCGCCATTGCCGGCGTCGTCAGGGATACGACAGGCGCGGTCATGCCCGGCGTGACGGTCGAAGCCACCAGTCCGGTGCTCATCGAGCGGGTCCGATTCGCGACGACTGACGAACGCGGGCAGTACAAGGTGGTTGACCTGCGGCCGGGCACCTACGTGGTGACGTTCACACTGCCGGGATTTGCGACGGTCAAGCGCGAGGGAATCGATCTGCCCGCAACGTTCACGGCCACGGTCAATGCCGACCTGCGCGTCGGCGCGATCGAGGAAACCGTGACCGTGACCGGTGCGAGTCCGATCGTCGACACGCAGAACGTGCTCAAGCGGCAAGTGATCAGCAAAGAGACGATCGACGCCATGCCCACGTCGAAAAACTGGTCCACGATCGGCGTGATGACCGTCGGCGTCAGTAGCAATCAGAACGATGTCGGCGGATCGGCCGGTGAGCACCAGAACCAGCTGAAGGCGCACGGCGGGTCGTTCAACGATCGATTGGTTCAGCTCGACGGGATCATGAACGCCAACATGGCGTGCAACTACTCGTGCACCGGCCTGTCCACCAACGACGCATCGACTCAGGAACTGAGCTACGAGTTCGGCGCCATCTCGGCGGAGGTGGCCGGCGGCGGCGTGCGGGTCAACATCATTCCCAAGGACGGCGGCAACCGGTTCAGCGGATCCGCGTTTCTCAATTTCGCGAACGACAAGTTCCAGGGCGGCAACGTCGATGACACGCTCCGGTCGCAAGGCATCGCCACCGGCGACAGTATTCTGAAGATCTACGACGCCAGCGGCGCGTTTGGCGGCCCGCTGAAGAAGGACACGCTGTGGTTCTGGACGGCGCACCGCTATTGGGGTTACGAGCAGATCCGCACCAACACGTTTTACGAAAGTAATCAGTCCACGTTCGTGTTCACCCCCGATCTCTCGCGGCCCGGGACCGAGACCCAACGCAACGCGAGCAATGACATCCGCCTGACCTGGCAGATGAGCCCGAAGAACAAGCTGTCGGGATACTTCAGCATCGCGCCGCGGACGACGGAACACTGGACGCTGGTCAGCACGCTGCAGCCCGATGCGTCGAATCTCCAGAACCTGCCGAAGAACAACTTCGAAACGGCGACGTTCCGTTCGACGTTGTCGTCGAAACTGCTGTTCGAGGCGGGGATGGGGAATACCACCGAGACATGGACGCGGGAGCCGGTGGAGGATTCGGTGACTTCGCACGGCTATCCCGTGACGGAGCAAACGACCGGGATCAGCTTCCGCGCCTACCCGGCGAATTTCTCGAGCAACTACACGTCGCTGCGCTCGTATCGCAGCTCGCTGACCTACGTCACGGGATCGCACGCGTTCAAGTGGGGTATGACGCTGCAGGAGGGGCCGGCCGACACCGACGTTTACACTAACAAGGATACGTTTCTCACGGTGCGCGGTGGACAGCCGTTCCAGGTGACCGTGCGGACGACGCCCTACACGACGCACGAGCGGCTCGTCGCGGACCTCGGCATCTACGGGCAGGACACGTGGACCATCAAGCGGATGACGATCAATGCCGGTCTCCGCTGGGACTATCTGAACAACAAGGTCCAGGCGCAGGACGCACCGGCCAGCACGTGGATCGGGCCGCGTCACTACGACGAGTTGACCGGCGTGCCCAACTTCAAAGATCTCTCGCCGCGCCTGGGTGTTGCCTTCGATCTCTTTGGCAATGGGAAGACCGCGCTCAAAGCGACGCTGAGCCGGTACGTCCAGACGTCGACGGTCGGATACGCGCGCCTGCTGAATCCCATCAACACGTCGGTCAACTCCGCCACGCGCTCGTGGACTGATACCAACCGCGACGGCATCCCGCAGGTGTCCGAACTCGGCCCGCTGAGCAACAGCAGCTTCGGTCAGGTGAGCGTCGCCACGCGTTACGATCCGGACACCATTGCGGGGTTCGATCGACGGCGCAACAACTGGGAGGTGTCGACCACCCTCTCGCACGAATTGATGTCACGCGTCTCGGCGGAGGTGGCGTACTACCGGCGCGCGCAGGGGCACTTCACGACGACGGACAATCTGGACGTGGCGCCGGGCGACTTCTCGCCGTACTGCGTCACCGCGCCGACCGATTCGCGGCTGCCCAACGGCGGTGGAAACCAGATCTGCGGGCTCTACGATATTTCCGCCACTAAATTCGGCGTCGCGAGCAACAACCTCGTCAGGTTTGTCGACAACACCGGAACGCAGAGCGAGGTGTTCAACGGCGTCGACATTGCGATGAACGCACGGCTTCGATCCGGCGTGTTCCTGACGGGCGGCTTCGCGACAGGCAACACGCATTTCGCGAGCTGCGATTCGTTCGTGGACGACCCGCAGACCGGCTTTGGGCTCACGGGATCGACGTTCTCGTACTGCGACTTCGACAGCGGCTGGCTCTCGCAGGTCAAGATGAGCGGGTCCTACACGCTGCCGTGGCAGCAGATACAGATCGGCGGCGTCCTGCAGAATCTTCCTGGTCAGCAGATCCTCGCGCAGTGGGCCATCACGCAGGCTGAAGCGTCGGCGAACCTCGGCCGCGCGCTGTCGGGCGGCGCCAATACCTCGCGCGTGGTCCCGCTCATCAAACCGGGGACGATGTTCACACCGCGCCGGACCCAGCTGGACCTGCGCGTCTCGAAAAACTTTACGGTGTCCGGCTCGCGCAAGCTGCAGGTGATGGCCGACCTGTTCAATGCCTTCAACTCGAACGCCGCCGTGGGCGCGACGTCGAATGCGGGCGAGCCGCCGGCCGCGATCAACACCACCTATTCCACCAACGCCGCGACATCAGCGTGGCTGAAGCCGCTGAACGTTCTCCAGGCGCGGTACATGAAAATCGGGGCGCAGCTCACGTTCTGAACGAGGAGTTTATCGTGGAAGCGATCCGCAAGACATGGTTTGTGATCACGTTGACGCTGCTGTTGCCCTCGTCGGCCGGCGCGCAGTCGCTGTCGTACACGAAGGGCCAGAACATCTCGCCGGCGTACGAAGGGTGGGAGCAGGCCACCGACGGGACGAAGTATTTCCTCTTCGGGTACATGAACCGGAACTGGGAGGAAGCGATCGACGTGCCGATCGGTCCCGACAACGGTTTCAGCGTCGGCGGCGCCGACCAGGGCCAACCGACGCATTTCCTGCCGCGCCGCAACCGGTTCGTCTTTCGCGTCAAGGTCCCAGCGTCGTTCACCGACAAGGACGAGTTGATCTGGACGCTGACCACGCACGGCAAGACGGAGAAGGCGTACGCGACGCTCCGGCCAGACTACGTGGTCGATGATGTGGTGAAGGCGTCGGAGACCGGCGCGCTTGGCGCCGGCACCAGTAGTCCGGAAGTGCGGGCCAACATGCCGCCGACCGTGCATATCCAGGAGGTCAAGGTGCGCACGGTGAAAGCCGGCGAGCCCGTCACCGTCGTCAGCGAAGTGAAGGACGACGGCATTCCGAAGCCGCGCGGAGCGGGTATTGCCGGCGCGGCGGTTGCCAACACTGCGCGACTTGATGCCGTAGCTGCCACGGGCGAGTCCGAGAATGTGACTCGACCGAACCGTTCCATGCAGCCGCCGTCACGAGTGACGGTGGGCAAGAACGTGGGCCTGCACGTGTCCTGGTTCGTGTATCGCGGCCCGGCCGGCGCCCAGGTGACCTTCGATCCGCCGCAAGTCAAAGTCTGGGAGGACACGCGCGCCGGCGCTAACTCACCCTGGGCGCCGATCTGGTCCGCGCCGCCGCTGCCGGCCGATGGCATACTGCCGGTGCAGGTGACGTTCTCCGAGCCCGGCACCTACGTCCTTCGCAGTCTCGCCGACGACGGCGCATTGACCGGGTACGACGAAGTCACGATCGTCGTGGTGCGCTAGGGTCGTTCACGCTGCAGTTCTTGCGAATGACGCCGCCGTCAGCCAGGAAGGTGCTCGGCGGTGTGAGGCGAAGCGCCGTTACGCTGCTGCTCTCGCTGACGCCAGGTATCGCGAATGCGTCGGCCGCGCAATCGCCGCCGGCACAGGTTCCAACGACTCCGCCTGCGGAACTCCGGGCCATCCGCATCGGTGAGCCCCTGCGCATCGACGGCCGCATCGACGAAGCGCCGTACGCCACGGTCCCGCCGATTTCCGACTTCATTCAGATGGAACCGAAGGGCGGAGAGCCAGCGACAGAGAAGACGGAGGTCTGGGTATTCTTCGATCACGACAACGTGTACGTCGCTATGCGCGTGTGGGAGAGCCGTCCGGACCTGATGGTCGCGAACGAGATGCGGCGCGACAGTGGCAACATCCGCATGGGCGACTGCATCGCCTTCTCGTTCGATACGTTCCACGACGGCCGCAACGCGTTCCAGTTCGAAGTCAATCCGCTCGGCGCCCGCGTGGACGGGCAGAGCACGAACGAGCGGCAGTTCAGCGCCGACTGGAATCCGGTCTGGGATCTCGCCGTCGGGCGTTTTGCCGGCGGCTGGACGGTCGAGGCTGCCATTCCGTTCAAGTCGCTGCGCTACCAGCCGGGCGCTGCACAGGTGTGGGGCTTCAATGCGCGTCGCAACAGCAAGTGGAAGAACGAAATTTCATTTCTCGCGCGCATCCCTGCGGCGTTTGGCATCGGGCGCGGCAGTTTTGCGGCGTCGCTCTTTCCGACGCTGATCGGCATCGACGCGCCTCCGGGCTCGAAGAATCTCGAGGTCAAGCCGTACGCCGTCGCCGATCTGATCTCCGATCGTGCGGCGTCGCCGGCGATCGTGAACGAATCGGGCGGACACCTGGGGCTTGACGTGAAGTACGGCGTCACGCAAAGCCTGACCGTCGACTTCACCTACAACACCGATTTCGCGCAGGTCGAAGCCGACGAGCAGCAGGTGAACCTGACGCGCTTCAGCCTGTTCTTTCCGGAGAAGCGCGAGTTCTTTCTGGAAAACCAGGGCACGTTCAGTTTCGGCGCCTCGGCGACGGGCGTCGCCAACACTCCCGTCGGCGACACGCCCTTGCTGTTCTACAGCCGGCGCATCGGCCTCAACCAGGGTCTGGAGGCGCCGATCCTCGGCGGCGGCCGTCTGACCGGCCGGGCCGGCCGCTTCACGATCGGCGCGGTCGACATCGGCACGAAGGACACGCCGAAGGCCGGCGCGGCGGCCACCACGTTTTCCGTGTTGCGTCTACGGCGCGATATCCTCAGACGCAGCAGCGTTGGCGTGATGGCCACGAGGCGATCGGTGGCGCAGAACGGCCTCGGGTCCAACGACGCGTACGGCGTCGACGGCACGTTTGCCTTTTTCGCCAATTGGTCGGTCAACACGTACTGGGCCAAGACGCGGACCGCGGGTCTCAGTGGCAAGGACACGAGTTACCGCACCCAGATGGAATATGCCGGCGATCGCTACGGCGTGCAACTCGACCGCCTCGTCGTCGGCGACAGCTTCAATCCCGAGGTCGGGTTCGTCCGCCGGGGCAACATCCGCGAAAGCATCGGTCAGTTGCGCTTCAGCCCGCGGCCAAAACGGATCAAATCCGTCCGCAAGTTCTCCGGCATTGGAACCTACACCTACATCCAGGATGGCGCCGGATTGCTGCAGACGCGAACCGCGGACGGCGAGTTCGCCATCGAGCTTCAGAACAGCGATCGATTCAGCGTCGGCCTCCTCGACGATTTCGAGCGGTTGGCGCAGCCGTTTGCCGTCACGCCCACAACGAGGATCCCGGTTGGCGGGTACGACTTCGCCACGGCGCGGGTCGGGTACGCCTTCGGTCAACAGCGGCCGGTGTCGGGCAGCTTCCTCGTCGAACACGGCACGTTCTACAACGGCAATCGGACCAGCGCCGGGTTCAGTAAGACTCGCGTCAACCTGACGGCCCGATTCTCGCTCGAGCCGAACATCTCGTTCAACTGGATCGACCTCCCCACCGGATCGTTTACGACCAATCTGGTCGGGTCGCGCGTCACCTACACGGCGACGCCGCTCATGTTCGCGAGCGCGCTCGTCCAGTACAACTCGACGACGCGCCGCATCAGCGCGAACGCGCGGCTGCGCTGGGAGTACCGGCCGGGGAGCGAGTTGTTCGTGGTCTACAACGAGGAACGCGATACGCTCGTCCAGGGAATCCCGGACCTGCAGACCCGCGCGTTCATCGTCAAAGTGAATCGGCTGTTCCGCTTCTGACGGACCGGTATGCTACAGTCCGCCTGAACTCGCAGATGATGCCAGGTCGCCGTTCGACCATTTCCTCCGTGACCCTGTTTCTGGCGCTGAGCTTGGCGGGATGCACCCGCGATTCAAGCCGCGCGTCTCCATCCACACGGCAGGAACAGACCCGCGGCGGGCCCGCGCCCGACGAGTGGTTCACCGATCGCGCCGAAGCGACCGGGCTCGATTTCGTCCACTTCAACGGAGCGTCGGGGCAGTTCTTCTACCCCGAAATTCTCGGGCCTGGCGTGGCGCTGTTCGACTACGACAACGACGGGGATCTTGACGTCTTCGTGGTGCAGGGGCAGGTGCTGGGACCGGCGGCGGATCCGCGGACGGCGCGCATGCCGCCGCACGATACGAAACCGCTGACCGGGCGGCTGTTCCGCAACGATCTGCAGGTGCGCGCCGATGGCGCCCGGGTACTGCACTTCACGGACGTGACAGCCCAAAGCGGCATCAGCGCGACACAGTACGGTCTGGGCGTCGCCGCCGCGGATGTGGACAACGACGGCTGGGTCGATCTCCTGATTACCAATTTCGGCACGAACCAGCTGTTCCACAACAACGGTGATGGCACGTTCACCGATGTCTCGATCAGCAGCGGGATTCAGAGCGAACCCGGCGTGGCCGTGTCCGCCGCCTTCCTCGACTACGATCGCGACGGCTGGCTGGATCTGTACGTCGGGTACAACGTCAACTACACCCTGAAGAACGATCGGCCGTGTCCCAACATGGCGGGGGCGCGGGACTACTGCCCGCCGCAGATTTTCGGCGGACGGCGGGACCGGCTCTATCGCAACATGGGCAACGGACGATTCACCGACGTGAGCGCGACGGCGCTCATCGGCGGAAAATTCGGGCCGGCGCTCGGCGTCGTCACGGCCGATTTCAACGGCGACGGCTGGATCGATATCTACGTCGGAAATGACGGCGAGCCCAACCTCCTCTGGATCAATCAACGCGATGGCACGTTCAGGGAAACGGCGCTCCTCGCAGGAGTGGCGTTGACGAGCGAAGGCAAGGCCGAGGCAAGCATGGGCGTCGATGCCGGCGACTTCAATGGCGACGGCCACGAAGACCTCGTGATGACCGAACTCACGGGGCAGGGCGCCAATCTCTACGTCAACGATGGGTCGGGGCGATTTCGGGACGCGAGCGCCGCATCGTCGCTCGGCAGGTTGAGCCTGCCGTATACCGGCTGGGGCACGGGCTGGTTCGACTTCAACAACGACGGCTGGCTGGATCTCCTCATGGTGAATGGCACGATCATCGCCAACGAGGGACAGTCGCATCCGTTTCCGTACGGCCAGCGCAAGGTGCTGCTTCGCAACCTCGGCGCCGGCCAATTCGAGAACGTGACCGATCAGGCCGGCGCCGCGTTCGCGTTGTCGGAGGCGGGGCGCGGCGCGGCGTTCGGCGACATCGACAATGACGGCGACGTGGACGTGGTCGTGGGCAACGACGCCGGTCGGCTCCGGCTGCTCGTGAACAACATCGGCAACCGGAATCACTGGCTCGGTCTGCGCGTCGTTGGCGCGCAGGGACGCGACATGTTGGGCGCGCGGGTTTCCGTGAGCCGCCGCGACGCACGCACACTGTGGAGACGGGTCCGGTCGGATGGCAGTTACGGATCTGCGAACGATCCGAGAGTGCTCGTCGGTCTTGGGCGGTCGATCGAGAAACCCAACGTTCGCGTGCAATGGCCGAACGGCCACGTGGAGGAATGGCGGGACGTCCCGATCGATGGATGGCTCACGTTGAAAGAAGGCAGCGGACGGTGACGCGAGTTGCACTGAGCGGAGTGGCGGCGTGGGTTCTCGTCTGCGCGCTCGCGGGCGCCGGATGCCGGTCGCACACCGCCGCGGAATCGCCGGACCCGGGTGGGTCGCGCGCGCCGCGGGAGCGGCCGGCGCCGACTGCTCCCGACGGCCGGGCCCTGCTGCCGGTGTCGTTGCCGGATCTCTCGACGATGGCGCCGTCGGTGCAGAAACAGATACGCGAGGCGCACAGGTCGTTGTCGGCGGACGTGGAGAATCGCCAGACGCCGATCCCGCAGCTCGCCCATGCCTACGGCGAGTTGGGGAAGCTCCTGACGGCCGCCGATTATCCTGACGCGGCCGAGCCGTGTTTTCTCAATGCCGGCGTGCTCGCACCGGCGGATTACCGCTGGCCCTACTATCTCGCGCACGCGTATCGCAAGCGCGGGGACCTCGACAGGGCCGCGACGTTCTTCATACAGGCGCTCACCCTTCGTCCGGACGATGTGGCGACGCTCGTGTGGCTGGGTGATGTGGCGTTGTCGCAGGGGCGCGTCGGCGAGGCTGAGCCGCGGTTCGCCATGGCGCTGTCGCTCGAACCCGCCTCACTGTCGGCGCGATTCGGCCTGGGCCGCAGCGCGCTGGCCAGGGAGGATTACCGGCGCGCGGTCGAGTATCTGGGCGACGTATTGAAGCGCGACCCTGAAGCAGCAGGCGCGCACTATCCACTCGGCATGGCGTACCGCGGACTGGGCGATCTGAAGAAGGCTGAAACGCACCTGCGGCAGCGGAAGAACCACGACATTCTCCCCGCCGATCCGCTGATCGTCGATCTCGAGGTCCTGCTCGACAGTCCGCAGGCCTACGAATCGCGTGGTATTCGAGCGCTGAACAAGCGGCAGTGGCCCGAGGCGGCGGCGCTGTTCCGCAAGGGGCTCGATCTGGCGCCCGACAGTGCGGCGCTAGGGCATCGGCTGGGAACGGTGATGTTCATGACGGGAGACCCGGCGGGCGCCCAGCAGCAGTTCGAACAGGTCGTGCGCGCGTCACCCGACTACCACCCGGCGCAGTACAGTCTCGGCGTGATGCTTCAGGATAAAGGCCTTCACGCGGAGGCGATCGGGCGATTCACCGCCGCGCTCCGTGCGCGGCCGGGCTACGTCGAGGCGCGACTGCGGCTCGCCACCAGTCTGCGACGCGTCAATCGCGCGAAGGAGTCGCTGCCGCAGTACGAGCAGGTACTCGCCGAGAACCCGAACCTGACCGAGGCCCGGTTCGGCCGGGCGATGGCGCTCGTGCAACTCGGACGCGATCAGGAGGCTCGCGACCGCCTGGTGGCCGACGTGAAGGCGTTCCCGGATCAGTCCGTCTTCGCACACGGACTGGCGCGCCTGCTCGCGGCGGCGTCCGACGACCGTGTGCGCGACGGCGAACGCGCGATGGCCCTGGTCGGCGAGCTGTTGGCGAAGGAGCAGCGGACGCTCGATTTGGGCGAAACGATGGCGATGGCGCTCGCGGCGGCGATGCGGTTCGAGGAAGCCGCCCGTCTGCAGCGCGACCTCGTGCGCGGTGTCCAGGGTGCCGGCCTCCAGCAGGTGGTGCATCGACTCGCCGCCAACTTGGAGCTGTACGAACGCCGCCAGCCGTGCCGCACGCCCTGGCCCGCAGGCGAAATTCCATGAACGCATCACGCCGACCGCTGCTATGGCTGGCGCTGACCCTTGTACTCGTACTCGCGGCAACGGGCGTCCGGGTTGCCGCTCAGCAGCCGCAGGCGCCGCCGCTCGTCGTGACCGTCGCGGCGCCTGATCCCGGTGGTCAGACGCTGACGATCAGCGGCGCGAACTTCGGCGTCGGGCGGCCGCTCGTGACCCTCGATCTTGTTCCCGTCAACGTCCGGTACGCGAGCGATATCCAGATCGTCGCAGCCGTGCCGGTCAGCTTGATGCCGCCGGGCACGTACCTGCTCAGCGTGAGCCGGGGACCGGCGGCCGCGGAGAACGGCTCCTTTCAACTCACGCTCGGCGCCCGAAAGCCGCAGGTCGGAGACGCCGCCTCGAGTGATCCGGTTTCCGCCACGCTCGATTCGTCAGGCGCAGAGCCCGCGGCGAAGGTGGGCGACCGTGTCATCACCGTCGCCGAACTGGATCAGGAGTGGCTGCGGACGGATCCGGGCGCCTTCATCGGCCTCAGCCGCGTGATCTACGATAATCGGCGCCGTGTCGCCGATCTGCTCGTGATGAAC
>JAYVMG010000543.1:0-2542 GCA_043759095.1 Acidobacteriota bacterium
CTTCGCGATCACGCCGGGGTAGATCATGTTGCGCACGAGACGGCGCAGCTTGGCGTCGGGACACACGGGCTTGACGAGCGCGTCGAACGGCACCGGGTAGAACACGAGGTCGTTGCGCAGTGTGTTGAGCTTCAGCGCCTCGTCGTAGACCACGGCGGCGCCTGGCTCGAGCGTGAGCACATCTTCCTTCGCGGTCTCCGGATTCATCGCGACGAGGAAGTCGACTTCCTTCTTGCGCGCGATGTAGTGACGCTTGCTGGCGCGAATGGTGTACCAGGTCGGGAGGCCGGCAATGTTGGACGGGAACATGTTCTTGCCGGAGACCGGGACGCCCATCAAGAGGATGGAACGCAGCAGAACCATGTTGGCGGTCTGGCTGCCCGATCCATTGACGGTCGCAATCTGGATGCTGAAGTCGTTGACCATCCGTTGCGCGTTCCCGGACGCTTGCTGTTTTTGAACCGCGAGATCTGTCGGTGACATTCTCAAGTCCTTACGACGTATGAAGATAAAGGATTCCCGGCGGAGCTCCGCCGAAGCAGGACAACTATACAAGTATATCAAGTCTCAGGGCTCAAGTCTCAACTCTCAGGGGAGAAAGTCAGACTTGAGACTTGAGAGTTGAGAGTTCTACAGCATGTCTTTGATTGCTCGACCCATGTCGGCGGGGCTCTGCACGACCTTGACGCCCGCTGCCGTCAGCGCGGCCATCTTCTCGGCCGCCGTGCCCTTGCCGCCAGCGATGATCGCGCCCGCGTGACCCATCCGGCGCCCGGGAGGCGCCGTCTGACCCGCGATGAAGCCGACGACCGGCTTCTTGAAGTGCACCTTGATCCACGCCGCGGCGTCTTCCTCGGCGTTGCCGCCGATCTCGCCAATCATGATCACCGCGTCGGTGTCGGGGTCCTCGCCGAACAGCTTCAATGCATCAATGTGCGATGTGCCGATCAGCGGATCGCCGCCGATCCCGATGCAGGTGCTCTGCCCCATTCCGAGCCGCGTGAGCTGATGGATCGCTTCGTAGGTGAGGGTGCCGCTCTTCGACACGATGCCGATGCGCCCTTCCTTGCAGATGTTGCCGGGGATGATGCCCGCCTTCGCCTTACCGGGCGAGATGAGGCCGGGGCAATTCGGTCCGACCAGGCGCGTCGCCGGTTTTTCCTTGAGGAACGTCATCGCGCGCATCATGTCGAGCGTCGGGATGCCTTCCGTGATGCAGACGACGAGCGCGAGGCCCGCGTCAGCCGCTTCCATGACCGCATCGGCGGCGAACGGCGGCGGCACGAAAATCACCGACGCGTTGGCGCCGGTCTGCTTCACGGCGTCCTGCACGGTGTCGAACACCGGCCAGCCTTCGTGCGTCGTGCCGCCCTTACCGGGCGTGACGCCGCCGACGACCGTCGTGCCGTACGCCGCGGCCTGCTTCGCGTGGAACGTGCCCTCGCGACCGGTGAGTCCCTGCACGATCAGGCGGGTCTGTTTGTCTATGAGAATCGACATTAACCTGCGAGCTCCACAACTTTCTTCGCCGCTTCGTCCATGCTGTCGGCGGTGGTCAGCTTCATGCCGCTCTCACGGAGCAGACGCTTGCCTTCGTCGACGTTCGTGCCTTCCATGCGAATCACGATTGGCACGGGCACGCCCAGTTCCTTCACGGCCGCGATGACACCCTGCGCGAGCACGTCGCAGCGCAAAATGCCGCCGAAGATATTGATGAGGACGGCCTTCACCTTCTTGTCCGACATCAGAATCTTGAACGCGTTGCGAATCTGCTCCGCGTTCGCGCCGCCGCCGACGTCGAGGAAATTTGCCGGCTCCCCACCCGCCAGCTTGATGATGTCCATCGTCGCCATCGCGAGGCCGGCGCCGTTGACCATGCAGCCGATGTTGCCATCGAGGTGGATGTAGTTCAGGTTGAACTTGGACGCTTCGATCTCGAGCGGATCTTCTTCGCCGAGGTCGCGCAGTTCCTTGATGTCCGCGTGGCGGTAGAGCGCGTTGTCGTCGAAGGTCATCTTCGCGTCGAGCGCGAGCAGATCGCCTGCCGCAGTGACCACGAGCGGGTTGATTTCGAGTAGCGAGCAATCTGTCGAGAGATACGCGTCGTAGAGCGACGACACGACCTTGACAAACTTGTTCACCTGCGCGCCGTCGAGGCCGATGCCGAACCCGAGTTGGCGCGCTTCAAACGGCACGATGCCGACGCCCGGCTCGATGTAGACGCGGACGATCTTCTCCGGCGTCTTCTCGGCGACCTCTTCGATGTCCATGCCGCCAGCGGCGCTGGCCATGACGACCGGCTTGCCGGCCGCGCGGTCGAGCACGATACTCAGGTACAGTTCGCGCGTCATCTGCAGGCCCTCTTCAACCAGCACGCGGCCGACCACACGTCCTTCGGGACCGGTCTGGTGCGTGACGAGGGTCATGCCGATCATGTCGCGGGCGAGCTTGACGGCCTCGTCCGGGCTTTTCGCCAGCTTGACGCCGCCGCCTTTGCCGCGGCCGCCCGCGTGGATCTGCGCTTTGACGACGACCACGGCGC
>JAYVMG010000544.1:0-6744 GCA_043759095.1 Acidobacteriota bacterium
GGATGGCCGTCCAGCCCGAACCCTTCCAGTCCGCCGGCCCGCAGTTGATCCAGCAGCGTCCGCCGTGCCGCGCCCAACTCGAACGACCAGCCGTCGATCGGCGTGGTCGGCAGACCGGAGGCCACGACAGGTGCAATCGGAATCGCGGGCGCGCCGTGTTCTCCGGAGGGTACGATGATCTCGCGGGGTTTCAGGACGGCGAGCTCGTCAGCCAGCGCCTGCAGTCCGCCGGCGCCGGCGTACTCCGCCGCGCTGAATTCACCCGTCGAAAGGTCGAGCAGCGCGACACCGATCACTCCGCTTTCGTGTGGGTTCGGTCCTTTTGGACCTGCCGTCTGATACACCGCCATCATGAACGCGGGTTCGCGCGCGTCGAGGTAGTTGGCGTCGGTCAGCGTGCCTGGAGAGACCACGCGGACGACTTCGCGTTTGACGAGGCCCTTGGCCTTCTTGGGATCCTCGACCTGATCGCAGATGGCCACGCGGAAGCCGCGCTTCACCAGCCGCGCGATGTACCCGTCCACGGCATGAAACGGCACGCCGCACATCGGAATTCCGCCGCCGTTGGCGTCCTTCGAGCGGGACGTGAGGGTGATCTCGAGCGTGCGCGCCGCCACGAGCGCGTCTTCATAGAAGATCTCGTAGAAGTCGCCCATCCGGAACAACAGGATGGCGTCGCGATGCTGCTGCTTCGCGTCGAGATACTGACGCATCGCGGGCGTCACCGCCGACCCTGACATATGCTTAACAGTGTACAAGCTTTCAGCGCGCGGCCTTTAGCTCTCAGCCTGGGAGCTGCGGCAGAACGTTGATCGTTGAGGGCGCGTAGCGGATGGCTTCCTGAGATGCGTGTATTGGCTCTCGACACCACGACGCGAGCGGGCAGCGTCGCGCTCGTCGACGACGACCGTGTGATCGACGAGCGAAGCGGTGACGGCGCGCGCACGCACGCGTTACGGCTACCTGGCGAAATCACCATGCTGGCGGACGCGAACGGCGTGTCGCTGTCCAGTGTGGATCTGTACGCGGTGGCGACAGGCCCGGGATCGTTCACCGGACTGCGGATTGGCATCGCGACGATCCAGGGCTTCGCGTTCGTGCATAGACGACACATCGTCGGCGTGCCGGTGCTCGATGCCCTTGCCCATGCCGCGAGCGGGGCCCTGCCGGTGGGTGCGCTCATCGCCGCGTGGATGGATGCCCGCCGTCAGGATGTGTTCGCGTCGATGTACCGTGTCGGTGATGGCCCCGCATTCAGCCGTGAACGGATCGTCGAAGTTGATGGCCCGACTGTCGCGAGCCCCGCCGCGACGCTTGCGCGCTGGGCTGGTCTCTCCGTCGGGATGCCGCGCGTGTTCGTCGGCGACGGCGCGGTGCTCTATGCGGCAGCGATCGCGCGCGAGGTCGCGGGCGGGTCGACGCTGCCCTCGCCCCTGCTCGCGGGGACCATCGGCCTTTTGGCCGTCGCGCGCGCATCCGACGCCATGGATCCGGCCGTCATACGGCCGTTATACGTGCGTCGAACAGACGTAGAAATTGCCAGAGACGAAAAATTACGTGAGACAACAATAAAGCCAGTGGACACTTAACGTCTCATCCATGGGGCCCTGGCTCATAGAACAACTGGCGCACGACGATATCGACGACGTTCTGGCCCTCGAGGAGGCCTCGTTCACCAATCCGTGGACGCGGGCCATGTACCTGGCGGAGTTGGAGAACTGCACCGTTTCGTTCTGCTTCATCGCGCGAAGCGCCGAGCGTAAGGCTGTCGGCTTCTGCTCGTTCTGGCTGGTCCTCGATGAACTGCACATCAACAACCTGGCCGTGCTCCAGGAATTCCGGAGGAACGGGATTGCGTCGATGCTGATGGAGTTTGTCACGCGGAAGGGCGTCGGGCTCGGCGCCAGGCGCGCCACGCTCGAGGTCAGGCGGTCGAACGAGGCCGCACGGTTGCTGTACGAGCGGCTCGGCTTTGCCGTCGCAGGCGTTCGGCCTGCGTACTATTCGAAGCCGGTCGAGGACGCACTGATCCTGTGGCGCGAGGATCTGGCGGGACCTGTCCGCTGACCTTGAATCGCTCCGGCGCTTGTGGTACGTTCGGCGCCCATGTTCAAGGAGGCCGGCCATGGATACCGACGAACTTCAGACGCTCACGGTCCAGCATCACGAACTCGATGATCGCCTGCACGAGCTAACCGCCAAGCAGCACCTCTCGGAACCTGAACACGTTGAAGAAGTCACCCTCAAGAAAGAGAAGCTGCGACTCAAGGATCGCATCGAAGACATCATGCGACGCCAGCGTCAGGATCACACGCACGGCTAACGCCGCCGCCGGGTGCTCCCGGTGATGCGCTTCGATCGCGCCGGCTTCCCCTTCGTCGGAGGCGCGTGGCTGCTTGCGCTCGTCCTGTGGATGGCGTTCGGGCAGGCGCTTGCGGCGCCGTTCATCGCACTGGGCGCGTTCTTCGCGTTTTTCTTTCGTGATCCGGAACGCGTGTCGCCGACGGACGCGAATCTCGTGTTGTCGCCGGCCGACGGGCGCGTGCTTGTCGCCGGCGCCACGCTCCCCGGCGCATCGCCCGAAGGCGACTGGCAACAGGTCAGCATCTTCCTGTCGCCAATGGACGTCCACGTCAACCGCGTGCCCGCGGCGGGCCGGATCACCCGCGTGTTGTATCGGCCGGGACGATTTCTGGTCGCGTCGCGGAAGGAAGCGGCAACCGAGAACGAACGCAGCGAGATCTGGATCGACCACGCCGGCCAGACCGTTGTCGCGCGCCAGATTGTCGGCTTTCTCGCGCGGCGCGTCGTGTGCCGGGCAACGGTCGGTGATGAGGTGCGCGCCGGCGACCGGTTTGGCGTGATGAAATTCGGATCGCGAATGGACGTATTCCTGCCGCCGAGCGCCACGATTCGGGTCAAAGTGGGGGAGATGGTCAGCGGCGGCGAAACGGTCATCGCGGTGCTAGACTGACCACAGAAATGCTCGAAGAGAACGAGGGACGGCTGCGATTCCTGCGGCGGTCCGCTGACCCTCGCCAGAACAGACTTCGCCGCGGCGTCTACCTGCTGCCCAGCTTGTTGACGATGGGCAACATGTTCTGCGGGTACGCGTGCGTGGTCTACGCGATGCGCGGCGAGTACGAGACCGCCGCGCCCTTCATCGGGTTCGCTGTCGTGCTCGACATGCTTGACGGCCGGATCGCCCGCCTCACGAACACCACCAGTGAATTCGGCGTTGAGTTCGATTCGATGGCCGACATTATTTCCTTCGGTATCGCGCCGGCGATCCTGTCGTTCGCATGGGGACTACAGGCGCTTGGACGCCTGGGCTGGGCAGCGGGCTTCATGTTCGTGGCCGCGGCGGCGATGCGGCTCGCGCGCTTCAACATCCAGAGCGGCGGCGGCGGCGACAAGCGCTACTTTGTCGGCATGCCGAGTCCGGCGGCAGCGGCGATTCCTGCCGCGACGGTGTTTGCGTTCCCCTCGGGGCTCTACGACTACCGCGCGGCGCTGCCCGCGCTGGCCATGGTTCTCGTGCCGGCCGCGCTGATGGTGAGTACCATCCGGTTCCGCAGCTTCAAGACGGTCGACTCGAATGCCCGGCGGCCGTACACGGTGCTCTTCTTCCTCGCCGCCGGCATCGTCGCGATCGCGACGCATCCGCAATGGACGCTGGTGGCGATTGCGTACAGCTACCTGGCGTCAGCGTTCATCGGCATGGGCATCACGCGTTTCAACAGACAACGCGGCGCGCCACCGGCGATCGGTACGGAACACTCCGACGACCATCGCGACAACGCCGCCCGTTAGCTCCAATCCCGTAAATAATCGCCGCCGATTCACGCTTTTCAGCGAGGAGATCCTGATGTCACGTGTCCTCGTAGCCTCGGCCGTGTGGACGTCGCTGCTGCTGGCGGCGCCGGCGTTTGCGCAGGATGGCGCAGCGCTCTACACGCAACGGTGCGCGTCGTGTCATGAGGGAGGGCAGGTGGCGCGAGCGCCGGCGCGAGACGTCATCGCGGCGCTCACGCCCGAACGGATCGTCGGGGCGCTGGAGACCGGGACGATGCGTGTGCAGGGTGAGACGCTGACGCCGGAGCTACGGCGCGCGATCGCCGTGTACCTCTCGACATCGCGTTCGGCGCCTGCCGCGGCGGACGCACCGGTCACCGGCCCCCGGTGCGAGGGCGCGGCGCCGATGCGGACATCGGCTGCCGACTGGCGCGCCTGGGGTGTGACGACCGCCAACGATCGCTTTCAGGCACAGCCGGGATTCGCCGCGGGCCAGGCGGCCAATCTGAAATTGAAGTGGGCGTTCGGATTCGACGGCGAGAACGCCGCGGCGGCGAATCCGACCATCGCCGGCGATCGCGTGTTCGTGGGCAGCGGATCGGGGCGCGTGTACGCCCTCGGACTGAAGGACGGCTGCGTCCACTGGACGTTCAAGGCGGACGCCGGCGTCCGCGCGGCCATTGTGGTCGGCGATGCGCAGGACGGCGCGAGCACGGCGTATTTCGGCGACCTGCGCGCGTTCGTCTACAGCGTGAACGCCGCCACCGGCCAATTGCGCTGGAAGAAACAGGTGGACACCCATCGCGCGGCGCGCGTCACCGGATCGCCGGTGCTCTACGGCGGCCGTGTATACGTGCCGGTCTCGTCGAGCGAGGAAGGCGTGGGCGCGATCGCCACCTACCCTTGCTGCACCTTCCGCGGCAGCATCGTCGCGCTCGATGCTGCCACGGGTGAGGAGGTGTGGCGAACCTACATGATCGCGGAGGCGGCGACGGCCCGCGGCAAGAACGCAAAAGGGGCGCAACTCTGGGGGCCGGCAGGCGCGGCCGTCTGGTCCGCACCGACGATCGATGTCCTGACGAAGTCGCTGTATGTGGCCACCGGCGATGCGTATAACTTGCCGGCCGCGCCGATGACCGACGCGATCGTCGCGCTCGAGCTCGAGACCGGCGCGATCACATGGGTGAATCAGGTGACCGCGGGCGACGCGTTCACGATGGCCTGCGGCGCCGCCGACACGACGAACTGTCCGGAGAAAGCGGGACCGGATCACGACTTCGGCCAGTCACCGATCCTGGTGACACTCGCCAACGGCAAGCGCGTCCTGGTCGCCGGCCAGAAGTCCGGCGTCGTCCACGCGTTCGATCCGGATCAACGCGGGCTGAAGCTGTGGAGTACGACCATCGGCCGCGGCGGCGAACTCGGCGGCATCGAATGGGGATCGGCCAGCGACGGCCAGAACATGTACGTGCCGTTGTCCGACCTCACGTTCAAGGAAGCGTCCCAGCGTCAGCGCGGCGGTCTGAATCCTGAAGTCGGAGGCGGGCTGTTTGCGATCCGGATCACCGACGGCAGGCAGGCGTGGCTGTCGAGGCCGAACGGATGCGGCGACAAACCCTCGTGCAGCCCGGCGCTCTCGGCACCCGCGACGGCGATTCCCGGCGCCGTCTTCGGGGGATCGATCGACGGACATTTCCGCGCATTCGCCACGACAGACGGCCATGTGCTGTGGGACTTCGACACCGCTCGCGATTTCGACACAGTGAATGGCGTCAAGGCGAGAGGCGGATCGATCGACGTCGGAGGCGCAGCGATCGCAAACGGCGTCGTGTTGACGACGTCCGGCTACGGACAGTGGGGCGGTATGCGCGGCAATGTCCTGCTGGCGTTTTCGGTCGACGGTAGGTGAGGGCTCGGGTCTGAAGTCTCAAGTCTCAAGTCTGAAGTCTCAAGTCTCAAGTCTCAAGTCTGACGAAGGCGCGCTCTCTGACTTGAGACTTCACACGTCAGACGTGCTGATCGGCAGCACCATGGTCACAGTCGTCCCCTCGCCACGGCGGCTGGCGACGAGAATCGTTCCACCGTTCAACTCGGTATTGCGCTTCGCGATGGTCAGCCCGAGTCCTGTGCCGGTGGCTTTTGTCGAGAAGTAGGGCTCGAAAATCTTGTTCAGCGCGTCCTGATCCATGCCGATCCCGGTATCGGTCACTTCGACGACTAACGACTGTCGACCCACGACGAATGGCCGGCGGATCGCGATCGTCAGCCGTCCGGCGCCGGGCATCGCGTGCAGCGCGTTCTCGATGACGTTGGTCAGCGCGCGCGCGAACAGCGTGCGGTCGATCGTCACGTCCGGCACATCGGCCGGCGCCAGTACGTCGATCGCGATCCGCGCGGTAAGCCCGGTGCGGTAGGGCTCCACCACCTCTTCGATCAGCGCCGGAAGCGCCGTGAGTTCCGGCCTCGGCGTTGGCGATGACGCGAAGCTGGAGAACTCCGCGGAGATCTGACGCAGCAGCTTGACCTGCGACAGAATCGCGGCGACGCACTCGTCGAGGACCGGCGAGAGTGGACGCCCGCGGTCGATGTTCACGCGCTGCGCGTGCTCCGCAGACAGTTGAATCGGCGTCAGCGGATTTTTGATGTCGTGCGCGACCTGGCGCGCCATGTCCGCCCACGCTTCGAGCCGCTGCGTGCGCTCGAGTTCGCTGCGCTGACGCTTGAGGTCGTCAGCCATCTGGTTGAAGTCCTGCACGAGCCGGCGCAGTTCGTCGGACGAGGTGGCGGCAACCCGCGCGTCGAGATCCCCCCGTGCGATGCGCCGTGTGGCGCGCGTCAGCCGGTTCACCGGATCGGCGATCCGCTCAGCCATCCAGTACCCGAGCGCGCCGCCAAGCAGGCTGAACAGCACAATGCCGGAGAGCACGCGGCGATCGAGCTCGTCGATCT
>JAYVMG010000545.1:0-2533 GCA_043759095.1 Acidobacteriota bacterium
ACCGCCGGGGCGACCGCGGCCGCTGCACCGATCCGCTTGCGGCTGGAGCTGTATCGGCGGAAGAAACCGTTTAGAAGCTGTACGTCATGCTGAACTCCATGATGCGCGGCTCCATGATGACCGTCGGCCTCAGAAAGTTCGGCCCGGAAAGGCGCGTCACCTCCAACGTGGTGTTGGCATTGAAGGCGTTGAACACGTTCGCGCGAACCGCGAACTTCTGCTGCTTCGTCAGCGTGAAAGTCTTCTCGACGCGCAGGTCGAGCTGAGTGCTGCTGGGCAGCTGGCGCGTCCCGATGGGCTCGACGTTCACGGTGATGTTCGGGATCGTCCGCCCACCCGTGAAGCGGACAGAACGCGCCCAGAAATACCCGCTTCGTTGCTCGAGGTTGCCCGAGACCAGGATCTGGAACGGGAACTGGTAGACGCCGGAGACCTTGGTGCTCGATTCCCACCCGTGCTCATGGGCATTGATCTCCCCGTTCGGATTGAGCGGGCCGCTCTCGACGTTGCCGTTGAACTCGCTCCCCGTGGGGCTCGAACTGACTGGAACGTCTCGCATCGTGCCCGAGTACGACGCCAGCAACTGCCAGTGGTCCGAGAGGCGCTTGGACACCGCGATATCGATGCTCTTGTACGTCTGATCGGCGTTGGGGTCGTTGACCCGGGCGAATTGTTCAAACGCCCGGCCGCTCAGCGACGTGGGGTACTCGTAATACGTGAACGGGGCGCCTGGGTCGTCGGCGTTTCCGCGCACACCGTCAGGCCCCGGATCCGTGTTGGTGACCTTGACGTTGTATGTGTCGTATGGACGAAGCAGGTTCACGAGGCGATACGTATCGTGGTACTTGGAGTAGACGGCGCTCGCTCTGAGCGCGAAATTCCGCATCAGCTCCCGTTCGAACGTGACGGACCACTCATTGCTCTTGGGTTGCCGTTCGTTGGGGTTCGGGACCGTGTTCGAACCACCCGACTGCGACACGAAGTCCGGCCCATTCGGGTCGAGATTGACCTCGCCGGCGTCGTATCTGCCGTTGCGGTTGAGATCGCGCCAGCGGTAGACGACCTGCGTCCGCACCTGCGCGTCAGCCGCATCGAGTTCCGGCACCTGCTGGCGCTCATGATCGAATCGGCCAAAGCCGCCCTTGATCAACGTCTTTCCATCCCCGCGCAGGTCCCACGCCAGGTGGAGCCGTGGCGCCACCGAGTTCCACACGTTGAACTGCTGCTGCTCGCGGCACCCGGCGGGAAACGCGAAGTTGCCGGGCGGCGCGGCTGCCTCGCGGCACACCGCGGGCACGAACCCGTTGTCGTGCGCGAAGCGCAGACCCAGATTGAGCGTCAGCCGACGCGCCACGCTCCAGCTGTCCGTCAGGTAGGCGCCGAAGTAGTGCGTGACCACTTTCGCGTACGCGGGGTTGTTCCAGACCTCAATCTGGTTCGGCGCTCCGTTCTGGAGGAGCAGCCGGTAGTTGTAGACGGCGGAGGAATAGGCGCCTTCGAGTTGCAGATTCGGATCGAGATCGGGGTATTGCCGTCCAAACCAGTTGTCGGTGTAATCGAAGCCGGCCTTGAGTTCGTGGCTTCCCGCAAACAGGTTCGGCTGGAACGAGGTCATGTTCCCTTTGTAGTGATGCCGTGGATTGTGCGGACGCTGTCCGATCGTCACCGGCGGTCCCTTGATGGCCCCCGTAATCTGGTCAGTGCTCGGCTCGCGGTCTCGCGACGAGAAGCCCCAGTAGATGCTGTCGTACGCCCAGAACCCGTACTGGAAGGAGGTGAAGAGCTTGTTGCCGTACACCTTCTGCCATTCGATCTTGCCAGTGCGGCTGGGCGTCATGAGCCCGCCACGGTCCTCCCACGGTACGAACTGACTGATGACGCTCGTGTCGTACTTGTGGTTGTACTGGTAGAAGCCGACGAACTTGTTCGACTGCGACATCTGATACGAGACTTTTTCAGTATGAAACCACGACAGTTCTTTGGCGACGGCGGGCGTTTTGCCATCCGGCATGAAGGTGTTCAGCGGTAGCCTGTCGTCGACCTGGCGGCGCACCGCCGTGTAGAACCAGAGTTTGTCCTTGATGATGCGGCCGCCCAGATCGGCGCTCGCGCTGTAGCGGTTGCTGATGCCAGCGCCTGAATTGATGCCAAGTGACCTCAGCGTGTCGTCGATGTTGTCGCTCTGATACTTGTCCGGCGTCTTGTTGAACGACGAGCTGCTGTGGAAGGTGTTGCCGCCGGACTTCACCAGCGCGTTCAGGTTGACGCCGCGGCTGGGCACTTCCGCGCTGTTGCCGATCGTGCGGACCGCGGCCTCCTCGAGAGTCGTATAGTCCCAGTAGTTCGCCTGGCCGCTGGAGGCCTGCAGACTGCTGGTCTGCACGCCTTCGAGCGTGGAATAGGCTTCGCCGGCCTGGCCGAAGACGCGGTAGGTCGGCACCTGATTGAGGCTGCTCCCGCCGACGTCTCTCAGCGTGCGCACGCCAGGGGCCTGGGCCAGCAGGCTGACGATGCCGTTACGACTCGTGGGCAG
>JAYVMG010000546.1:0-2533 GCA_043759095.1 Acidobacteriota bacterium
GAAACGCTGATCGACACGGCGCTGAACATCGAGGCGATGCAGCCGGACATGATCGTGTTGCGCCACGCCTCGTCCGGCGCGGGCCACATTCTTTCTCGCATCTGCAAGTCGCGCATCATCAACGCCGGTGACGGCATGCATGAACACCCGACGCAGGCCCTGCTCGACGCGTTCACGATCCGCGAGCACAAAAAGCGCATCGAGGGTCTCAAGGTCACCATCGTTGGGGATCTGCTGCACAGCCGTGTGCTGCGATCCAACGTGCGGCTGCTGACAAAACTCGGCGCCGACGTATGGGTGAGCGGGCCGTCGACGCTCGTGCCGGCGGGCATCGAGCGGTTCGGTGTGCATGTGTCCGCCAACATCGAGGAAGCCGTGGCGGACGCCGACGTCATCATGATGCTGCGCATTCAGCAGGAACGCATGCAGGGCGCGTTCATCCCTTCGCTGCGCGAGTACTTCAACACGTTCGGGATGACGACGGAGCGGGTGGCGCGCGCGAAGCCGGACGTCATCATCATGCATCCCGGGCCGATGAATCGCGGCGTCGAAATCGCGTCCGACGTCGCCGACGGTCCATACTCGGTGATTCTCGAGCAGGTCGCCAACGGCGTGGCGGTGCGCATGGCGGTGCTGTACCTGCTCGCCGGTGGAGTTGAGGTGGATTGATGACCCCCAAACGCGTTACCACGGTGGACACAGAGGACGCGGAGGGAAGAACGCGTGTGAACGGGATTGTTCCCCTGTGTCCACAATGTCCTCTGTGGTGGAGAGAGTAAGGCGATGGCAAAGACGTTACTGAGGGGTGGTCGCCTCGTCGATCCGGCGAACGGCCGTGACGGCGTGTTCGATCTGTTGATTGACGGCGATCGCATCGCGCGCGTGGGACGCGATTTGCCGATCGAGGCGGGCGTCAAGGTCGTCGATGTGCCGAGCGGGCTGGTCGTCGTGCCCGGGCTGATCGACATGCATGTGCACCTGCGTGAGCCCGGGCAGGAGCACAAGGAGACGGTTGCAACCGGCACGGCGTCAGCGGTGGCCGGCGGGTTCACCGCCGTGGCGTGCATGCCGAACACGAACCCGGTGAACGACAACGCAGGCGTCACTGGTTACATCCTCGCGAAAGCGGCCGAGGCGAATCTGGCGCGCGTCTATCCAATCGGCGCGGTGTCGCGCGGCCAGAAGGGCGAGCAGCTCGCCGACATCGCCGAGCTGAAAAACGCCGGTTGCGTCGCGCTGACAGACGATGGGCATCCGGTGTCGACGGCGCTGCTGATGCGGCGCGCGCTCGAGTACGCCGGGATGTTCGATCTGCCGATCATCGAGCACTGCGAGGAGCAGACGCTGAAGGGCGACGGGGTCGCGCACGAAGGGTTTCACGCGTCGGCGCTCGGGCTGCGCGGGATCCCGGGCGAGTGCGAATCGATCATGGCGTCGCGCGACATCGCGCTCGCCGAGCTGACCAAGGGCATCGTCCATATCGCGCACATGAGCGCGCGGCAGACGCTCGACGCGGTCCGCTACGGCAAGTCGCGCGGCGCGAAGGTCACGTGCGAGGTGACGCCGCACCACTTCGTGCTCACCGACGAGATGCTGGGCGCACCGATTGCGTACGACACGAACGTCAAGATGAATCCGCCGCTGCGCGAGGACGCCGACCGCGACGCCATGCTGGCGGGCTTGAAGGACGGCAGCATCGACGTGATTGCAACCGACCATGCGCCGCACCGCGCCGACGAGAAGCAGGTCGAGTTTGACCGCGCGCCGTTCGGCATCACCGGCCTGGAGACCGCGGTGTCGCTCTGCTTCGATCGCCTCGTGCATGCCGGCGTCGTCTCGCTGCCGCGGTTGATCGAGTTGCTGTCGGTGAACCCGGCGCGGATCCTCCGGGTCCCTGGCGGTTCGCTGGCGGAAGGCGCGCCAGCCGACATCACGATTCTTGCACCGGACATGCAGGTGACGATCGACGCGAAGTCGATGCGATCGCGGTCGAAGAACACGCCGTTCGACGGATGGACGTTGCGTGGCGGCGTCGCGGCCACTATCGTTGGCGGCAGGGTTGTCTACAGCAACGAGGAACTCTCAAGTCTCAAGTCTCAACTGTCAGCCTGACCTGGGGACATCGTGGATAAGCGTACTGAGCTTCGCGAGAAGGCGCTGAAGGACCTGCAGCAGTTCGAGGTCCTGATGATCGACGGGCACTTCGACTACGGGAACGGCTATCACGGCCGGGTGTACCTGAACCCGCATCAGCTGTTCCGTCATCCGTCGACGATCTGGCGGTTTGCGCAGGATCTGCTCGACGTGATGCCGAGCGAGCTGGTGCAGCGGACTGAGGTCGTGGCGGGACCGGTGACCGGCGGCGCGCTGCTGGCGCACACGATCGCCGGGCTGCTCGACAGTCGCCGCAGCCTCACGCATCCGCCCTGCAGCTTCGCGCCGTTCAACTACGACGCAACCGGCGGCTTCGCGCTTCGGACGTTCTATCGTCAGGAGCTGAAGGGCAAACGCGTGCTGCTGGCCGACGATGTGC
>JAYVMG010000547.1:0-6742 GCA_043759095.1 Acidobacteriota bacterium
GAAGGGCATGAGCCCGCAGACTATGGCGCGTTTCACGACGAAGCCGATCCTGCTCGATCCGGGAAGCCGCGGTCAGAGCAGCGTGTCCCGCGAGGCGAAGGCGCCGCTGATACTGCTGCTGGGCGTCACCGCATTCGTGCTGCTGATTGCGTGCGCGAACATCGCTAACCTGCTGCTGGCGCGCGGCGCCGCGCGCGCGGGCGAGATGGCGATTCGGCTGTCGATTGGCGCGGGACGCGGACAGCTGGTGCGCCAACTGCTCGGCGAGTCGTGTCTGCTGGCGATCTTCGGCGGCATCGGTGGCCTGATCGTGGCGCAGTGGACGCTGAACCTGATGGTGGCGCTGCTGCCGGCACAAGCAGCGGAAACGGTATCGCTGACGATCGATCCGATCGTCATGCTGTTTGCGGCCGCACTGGCGATCGGCACGGGCGTGTTGTTCGGACTGTTTCCGGCGCTGCACAGCACGCGCCCGGATCTGATCTCGTCGCTGAAAGGACAAAGCGGTCAGCCGTCCGGCGCGCGATCGGCGTCGCGCTTCCGCACGTCGCTGGCGACTGCGCAGATCGCGTTATCGATGGCGCTGCTGGTGTCGGCGGGCCTGTTCACGCGCAGCCTGGCGAACGTCAGCCGCGTGGATCTCGGGCTGAAAGCCGACCACGTGATCATGTTCGCGATTTCTCCGGCGTTGAACGGCTACAAGGACGACCGATCGAAGCAATTGTTCGAGCGGGTGGAAGACGAACTGAGCGCGCTGCCGGGCGTGGTCAGCGTCACCGCGTCGACGGTTCCTCTCTTGAGCGGCAGCAACTGGGGGAGCAACGTGTCCGTGGAGGGGTTCACGTGCGGGCCGGACACCGACTGCGACTCGCAGTACAACGAAACCGGTCCCGGCTACTTCACGACGCTGGGCATCCCGACGCTCGCCGGCCGGGACTTCACCCGCGCCGACGCGCTCGCCGCGCCGAAGGTCGCCATAGTGAACGAAGCGTTCGCCAAGAAGTTCAACCTCGGGCACAACGCCGTCGGCAAGCGCATGAGCAACAGCGGCGGCAACGGTCCGCTGACGATGGAGATCGTGGGGCTGGTGCAGAACGCGAAGTACAGCGACGTCAAGCGGGAGATCCCGCCGCTGTTCTTCAGGCCGTACCGCCAGGACGACAACGTCGGCTCGATCACCTTCTACGTTCGGACCGGCGCGGAGCCGGACGGGTTCATGGCCAGCGTCACGAAAGTGCTGGCGCGGATCGACGCGAACCTGCCGATCGAGAAGCTGCGGACGCTGCCGCAGCAGGTGCGCGAGAACGTCTTCCTCGACCGGTTCATCAGCGTGCTGTCGGCATCGTTTGCGTGTCTCGCCACGCTGCTGGCCGCGGTCGGGCTCTATGGCGTGCTGGCGTACACGGTGTCGCAGCGAACGAGGGAAATCGGATTGCGGATGGCGCTCGGCGCGGCGCCGTCGCGTGTCCGCGCGATGGTGATGCGACAGGTGGGGATGATGGTCCTGGTCGGCGGCACGATCGGCCTCGCTGCGGCGATCGGCATGGGCCGCCTCGCGCAGTCACTGCTCTTCGAGTTGCAGGGATCTGACCCTCTCGTCCTCGTGGCCGCCGGCGTGTCCCTGTCGCTCGTGGCGCTCGCGGCCGGCTTCATCCCCGCTCACCGCGCGTCGCAGATCGATCCGATGACCGCCCTGCGGTACGAGTAGCGCCGTCGCGAGGTACGATTAGCAGCGACCGGGGTCGGAGTTTAGTACCGGAGTTTAGTACCGGAGTTTGGTGCCGGCCGGAGCCTCGCGTCGGAGTTGGCGTGGTGTTGGGTTGGGCAGTTATTGATAATGCTCGAACGCTGGTGCATCGCAGACGCTGCGATCTTCAGCCAAGGTCTTTGGGCTAGGCGCTGACTTCGCGTGAGAACGTTTCTTGCTCACGGATTCGAACCAAGTCAATGCCGCGAAGACCCCGAATCTACGTCCCGAATACGAGCTGTCATGTGTTTCCCCGCGGGATCAACGGCGGCACTATCTTCCGCGATCAGTTCGACCACAAATACCTGCTGGCCTTGATTGCCAATATTGCTTGCCGTCACCACGTCAGCGTCCACGCTTTTGCACTCATGTCGACGCACTACCATTTGATCGTCACACCTCCGGCCGAAGGAGCACTCGCGAAAGCGATGCAAGCGATCGGAATTCGTTACACGCGTTACTTCAACCGAAAATACGGCAGGATCGGCACGATCTGGAATGAGCGCTACGGCGCGACGTTGCTCGCGGACGAACGCTACTGGTACACGTGCCTGCGATATGTGGATCTGAATCCCTTTCGGGCGCATGTAGTGCGAGCCCCCGAAGATTCCCCTTGGTCCAGCTACCGTGTGCACGCGTTCGGCGAGACCAATGATTGGCTGACCCCGCATCCGCTGTATCTCCGACTCGGTCCTACTCCTCAAATACGGCAAGCGGCGTATCGCAAAATCTGCCGCATCCCGCTGACCGACGATGACCTGGAATTGCAACGCCATCCCAGAGTGGCCGCAGAGATCCAGCTACCGCCAGGGGCCTGAGAGGGGTCCGACTCAAGTACCGGAGTTTGGCCGTGGCCGCAGCGGGCGTCGGGCCGTGCCCCCCCCGCCCCCGAACCCCTAGCGCCTGTCTTAACCCTCGCGCAGGACCTCACCCGGATCAATCCGCGATGCGCGATACGCGGGCAGGCAGCCGGCCAGGCCGGCGACGGCGGCGAGAATGCCGGCAGCGCTGACGAGGGTGAGTGGATCGCGCGGCGCCAGTCCGTAGAGCAGTGATCCGATGAACGTCGACGCCCACAAGCTGGCGCTGACGCCGACGATGACGCCGACACCCACGAGCCACGTCACCCGCGCAAGCACGAGCCGCACGACGCCTGCCGGTGGCGAACCCAACGCGATGCGGATCCCGATTTCCATGCGCCGGCACGCGACCGCGTACGCCGTGACGCCGTACAATCCCAAGCTAGCCAGCAGCAGCGCCAGGGCGCCGAAGAACCCCGAGAGCATCGCGACGAGGCGATCCTGCGCCAGCGAGTCGGCGACGAACGCCGACAGCGGACGGAACGTCATCGTCAGATCTCGGTTGACGGCGGTCAGCGCCGCGGCGACGCCACGCGCGAGCAGCGCCGGCGAGCCCCGTTGTGCGCGCACGGCGATGTAGAAATAGGTGAACAGCAGCGGATCGCCGCGCTGCGCCATCGGCATGTAGATCGTCGGCTGCATCGGCGCGCGGATCGACCGATAGGTGGCATCGGCGACAATGCCGGCCACCGTGTATGTGCCGAGCGGCACGTCGCCGAACCCGCCGGTGCGAAACGTCATCCCGACGGGCGCGCCGAGCATGTCCCAGCCCGGGAACAGCCGGCGCACGAGCGCCTCATCGACGAGGATCACCTTCGGCGATGTCATCGTGTCGCGCGCGTCAAAGTCGCGGCCTCTGACGATCGGCGTGCCGAACGCGGCCAGCATGCCGGACGTAATCGTCGTGCTCTGCGACACCAACTCGGCGTCGGCTGGCGGCGCCACGCCCGGATCGGTGATGACGATATCGCCGACCGGGCCACCGAGGATCGGCGGATTGAGCGAGCCGCCCGCCTGCGCGACACCGGGGACGGATGCCGCGGCGCGCACCAGTTGCTGATAGAGGAGGTTGCGATCGGCTGGTGGTACAGTCTGTGCCGTGATCGTCGCCAGCAGCACGCGGTCCTGATCGAAGCCGAGCGGTGCGTGTGCCAGCCGCTCGAACGTCCGTACGAACAATCCGGCCGCTGCGACGAGAAGCAGCGACAGCGCCACCTGGGCGACGATTAACCCGCCCGACGAGCCACGGTTCAGCCCGGCGTCGCTCGACGCGCGTCCGTGCCCGCGCAGCGCGTCAATCGGCGCGACGCGCGTCGCGCGCAGCGCCGGCATCACCCCGAACGCGATCGCGACCGTCGCCATCGTCGCCGCGGTGAACGCGAGCACGTGCCAATCGAACGAGAGATCGAGCGCGACCGGCTTCGACGGCGTGTCGAGCTGCGCGACGAGCAGACGGGTCGCCCAGCGCGCGAAGACGAGCCCGAGGGCGGTGCCGGCGCACGCGAGGACGGCGCTCTCCGCCAGCAGCTGCCGGACGAGTCGCCACCGCGAGGCGCCGAGGGCGAGCCGGACGCTCCACTCGTGACGCCTGGCCGTGCCGCGTGCGAGCAGCAGGTTCGCGATGTTGGCGCACGCGATCAGCAGGACGATCCCGACGACGGCGAGCAGCGCCGTCAGCGGCCGCTCGAAGCGCTCGCGGAGCGTCGAGGTGCCGGCAGGGGCGGCCTCGAGTACGAATGGCTCACGCAGAAACGTCGACGCGAACTGCTTCGGCAACGAACCTTCGCGAATTTGCGGCTGCGCGGCGCGAAGCGCGGCCGTCGCCGCATCCAGCGACACGCCGCGTTTCAACCGCAGCATGATGTTCAGCCACGGCGAGCGATCGTCCAGCTCACCGTCCGCCTCAATCGGCAGGATCACGTCGAAGCTACGTCCCACTTCGATGCCCATGAAGTCCGGCGGCGCGACGCCGACGATCGTCACCGGCCGCCGCTCGAACGTGATGGACGAGCCGATCACGTTGACGGCGCCGCCGAACTGTCGCCGCCAGAACGTGTCGCTGATGACCGCCACGTTCCCGCGGCCGGGACGGTCGTCCTCTGACGTCAGCAGGCGGCCAATGACCGGCGACAGGCCGAGCGTCTCGAAGAAGTCACCGCCGACGAAGAACCGATCGACGGGCAGTTTTTCGCCGGCGAACGTCAGCGTGCCTTTGCCACCGCTGTTGCTGTAGGCGAATGCGCCGTCGAAGGCGTCTGCGTGACGCCGGATCTGATCGAAGGTCGCGTAGCTGAACACGGGACGGTTGCCGCTGTCGCGACGGCCGGAGAGAATCACGAGACGCTGCGGCTCCGCGACCGGCAGCCTCCGCAGGATCAGACTGTTGACGAGCGAGAAGATCGCGGTATTGGCGCCGATGCCGAGCGCGAGCGACAGCACGGCGACGGCCGTGACGACCGGCGTCGCGCGAAACGCCCGGAATGCGAGCCGCAAGTCCTGCATCTCAGCCCCTGACTCTAAACCTCTAGTCCCTGTTTCGGTGCGGTATCCGATGCTTGTCCACCCAGTAGCTCCAGATGACGAGCAGCCACATCGCCTCGGCGGACCAGGCGACCGCCGCGAAACTCGGCGGCGGCGGGCCGATGGCGTTCGCGGCGTAGACGATCACCAGAAACCCGACGAGGCTCCACAGGCCGATCGATCCGATGCGATCGCGCGACGTGGTCTCGCGCAGATAAATCGCCAGACCGATTGCGAAGATCGCAAGCTCCACCGCCAGCGTGCCGGGCATCGAATTCCACAGGCCGAGACCCAGGCGGTCCGGACCACTCAACGTCAGTGGCAGGTCGGGCCGATGGGTCACGTAGTCCAGCACCCAGTGACTGACGACGAGCAACGCGATCGTGACGGCAGCCGATATCTTCGCGCGCCGGATCGCGCGGTAGATGGCTCCGAACGCCACACCCCACGCGCAAAGCGCGAGCAGACTATGCGAGTACGGATAGCTGACGAAGTTGAGCGGCGTCATCTTCGTTGCGCCCGGCAGGATCTCGACGCGCTCGTATCCGAGCAGCACCAGCGTCGGCCACAACAGGTCTGCGAACTGGCACGCGGCGAACAGTGTGCCCAGCGACGCCGCCGGCGCCGCTTTCTTCGCGCCGAAGCCGAGACCGAAGTGACCGAGGAACATGCGATTACACCAGTGTCAGACGAGTCACGGCGCCAGTCAACGTATCGGCGCCAATCGACAGATACAGCTCGCGGTCGGTAATCGACACGCTGAACGCCACGCGGCGGTCGAGGCGCGCGGCCAGCGCCGCGACGAGGCCGCGATCCATCGCGTAGAGCTCGAGTTCGTCAGGGCGGTGGATCTTCTCGCCCGCCAGCTGCTTCAGAAACTGCTCCGGGTTCTTGTGGGTGTAGACGACGACGCGCGCGCCGGACTTGGCGGCTTTGTGCAACCGCGCGGCCTCCGGCGTGCCGATGTCGATCCAGGTTTTGATCCTGCCCGTGAGGTCACGGATGGAAATCGCGGGGTCGTCCGGATCGGACACGCCCCGCGAGAATTCGATACCTTCCGCGAATTCCATCACGTACGCCAGGACGCGCGTGACGAGGTACTCTTCGGACTCCGACGGGTGGCGCGCCACGCGCAGCGCCAGCGTTTCGTAGAGGTTGCGATCGGTGTCCGCGAGTTCGATGTCGAAGTTGTAGATCGTCGCGGTCTGCGCCACTATCCGCGACGCTCGGCCGCAAAGCGCAGCCGGATGTAGTCGGCGGTCCATCCGCGAGCGGGATCGAACAGCGCCGGCTGTACGGCGGCGCGCACATCCTGAATGAACGCGTGGCGCTCGTGCTCCGCCACGGCTCCAAGAAACGGTTGCGCAAACGTCTCGAGCCAGTCGGTGATGTCGCCCGGCAGCAGCGTCGGGCGCGGGAATAACTGCATCGCCTGTACGGTGAAGCCGTTCGCCTCGAGCAGCGCGCGGTAGACGTCCTCGGTTGGAAAGAACCAGGGATCGAGCGCCGCGCCGTCGAGACCGCGGCGATTCGCGGCGTCAATCAGCGCGAGGCGGACGGTCTGCACGCATCCTGCGCCACCGAACTCGGCGACAAAGCGTCCGCCCGGTTTCAG
>JAYVMG010000548.1:0-2532 GCA_043759095.1 Acidobacteriota bacterium
CCGCCCGCGCCGTCGGTGACGGTGGACTTCAGAATCCGTCCGTCCGCAGCGGTCGCCGTCACGGTAACGCCGGGCAACACGCCGCCAGAGCTGTCCGTCAGCTGACCCCGGGCGGACCCCTGCGGCGTCTGTCCGGCGGCAGCGGTCGAGCACAGGGCGAACAACGCCGCGAGAACGATGAGTGTGGCGGCTGGTGCGCGCATGGATGGGATCCGGGCCTCTTCAGATCACCATCGGGCCCGGACCCTGAAAACTTTAGGGCAGCCTGAACGCGACGTATTCTCCCGAGTAATTGCCGCCGCTGATCGCGACGACGATGTACTGCTTGCCGTCGACGAGGTAGGTCATCGGCGAACCGCTTTGGGGCGCCGCCATCCAAATCGCGCCGACCTCTTTCCCGGCCGCCTTCTCGTAGGCGCGGAGCATCGCGCCGCGCGGATGGTCCGGCGTGGTCGTCAGCTGCGGATCGCCCATCACGACGAGCGTCTTCGTCACCATGAGGCCGATCCCGCCGGTGCCGGCCTGCCCCGTCTTCGAGATCGTCATGCCTTTCAGCGCAGGGTGATTCCGCACGTTGTCCGGCGTATCGCCGTGGGCCACCTGCCAGACGATGTCGCCGCGGTCGAGATTGATCGCCGAGATCGTGCCGTACGGGGGCTTGAGGATCGTCATGCCTTCGACGAGCAATCCCCCGCCGCCACCGCCGCCGACGGTGGGAGCGGCCGCCGCGGTTGCCGCAGCGGCAGCCGGTGTCGGTGCCGGCGCTCGTTGAGCCGCGGTTTGCGCCGGTGCCCGCGGCGAATCGGCCGCGCAACAGTCGCCAGGTCCGAGTACCTCCGTGAACGGCCGGCCCGCGATACCCGACACGTACCGGATGTCGGAGAAGTTCGCCGGCGGCGGCACGAGCGAACCCGCCGTGATGCCGACGTTGTTCGCGTTCGCGAAGATCGTGTGCAGTTCGGGATCGTAGGCCACACCCGGCCAGTTGGTGCCGCCGACCGCGTTCCCCATGTTGATCGCGCCGAGGATGCCGTTGACGTTGCCGAGCACCGCCGGGTTGTACATCCACGGCGCCACGGTGTATCGCGCGATGTTCTTGACCGCCTGCGCGCGTAGCTCAGGCGTGAAGTCGATCAGATCGTCCGGCAGCTTGAGATAGTTGCGGGCGTACGGCGGCGGTTTCGTCGGGAACGGCTGCGTCGGGCTCGTCGTCTCGCCGGGCACATCGGACTTCGGCACCGCGCGCTCTTCGATCGGCCACACCGGTTGTCCCGTCACGCGATCGAAGACGAACAGCGCGCCCTGCTTGCCGGGGACCGCGACGGCTTTGATCGCGCGCCCGTTCACGGTGATGTCCGTCAGGATCGCCGCGGACGACATGTCGTAGTTCCAGAGCGGATGGTGCACGAGCTGGAAGTGCCACTTCCGCTGACCGGTCCGCAAATCAACACAGACGATGCTCTCCGCAAACAGGTTGTTCCCCGGCCGATGACCGCCGTAGTAGTCGGAGGTTGGCGTCTCGACCGGCAGGTACACCAGGCCCAGCTCGTCATCGACCGTGATTTGCGTCCAGACGCCGTTGTTGCCGTTGACCGCCCACGAATCCTTCTCCCAGGTGTCGTTGCCGAACTCGCCCGGCAGCGGAATGGTGTGGAACGTCCAGAGCAACGTGCCGGTACGCACGTCGAAGGCGCGCACGAGGCCCTTGGTGTTGTTGTGCGTGCTGACGGTCGCGCCCTCGCGGAACGACGACCCGACAATGACGACGTCCTTCGCGATGGCCGGCGTCGCGTGCCAGCCGATCTCGCCGGTGTCGAGATCGATCTGCTGACCGGCGCCGAACACCACACCGGCCTTCAGGTCGACGATGCCATCCTTGCCGAAGCCGCCGATCGGCGCGCCGTTCTTCGCGTTGAGCGAGACCAGGCGATAGCCGGTGGTCACGTAGATGATGCGGTCGTCCCCGCGCCCATCGCTCCAGTACGACAGCCCGCGCCCCGACAACTGCCGTGGCGAGACGCCGGCGCGCTTTCCTTCGCGCAGGCTGTGCGACCAGATCAGCTCCCCTGTTTTCCCATCGAGCGCGACCACGGATCGCCGCGTGCCACCGGTCGTATACAGCACGCCGTTGATCGCAAGTGGCGTGCCTTCCAGTTTGTATTCAGGCCGCGGCCCGAGGATGTCGGTCTTGAAGCGCCACGCGACCTCGAGCTTGCCGAAGTTCGCCGCGTTGATCTGATCGAGGGGCGAGTATTTGGTGCCGCGGATGTCCGCGGTGTAGTGCGGCCAGTCGCCCGCAGCCGTCGACGGCTGGCGCGAGGAGACGGCCCGATCCTGGCCCGACATCCCGGTGGAGATCGAAACCAGCGCCGCCAGCAGACACAGGAGCCCTAATCTGCGCGTCATGTCCCCCTCCAGTTTCCGATGAATCGCGCGCTATCTTAACGCCGTTGAGTGTGCGCGACTCGGGATAAACTGCACACCCCTGTCCAAGGAGTCTGAAATGAAGCGACTGGCGATTGTGGCGTGCCT
>JAYVMG010000549.1:0-6739 GCA_043759095.1 Acidobacteriota bacterium
TGGGCGCGTACGTTGACGGGCGGTTCAACAGGTGGATGGGAAGCGTTCGGCGTCCAGGTGATGTATCCCGACGCCTACAACGGCGCCTGGGCGCTGTGCCCGGATCCGATCGACTTCCGCTCCTATCGATCAGTGAACATCTACGACGAGCACAACGCGTACTACTACGAAGACAACCCGTTCAAGCGGACGCCCAAGCCCGGCTATCGCGATTTCCGCGATCACCTGTTCTCGACGTTCGAGGATCGCAACCTCGTGGAGCTCGCGATCGGCACGCACGGGCGCTCCGCCGGCCAGCACGACGCGTGGGCGTCGGTGTTCGGCCCGGTCGGCGCCGACGGCTACTACAAGCCGCTGTACGACAAGGCGACCGGCGCGATCGATCCGGACGTCGCGAAATACTGGCGCGATAACTACGATCTCCGCTTCATCCTGCAGCGCGACTGGGCGACGATTGGCCCGAAACTGCGCGGAAAGATCCACATCACCAGCGGCACGATGGACAACGGGTACCTCAACAACGCGGTCTACCAGATGGAAGAATTCCTCGGGCATGCCGTGCCGTCGCCTGAATACGAGATCACCTACGGCGAACGCCGCGAGCACTGCTTCACCGGCGACACCGAGCATCCGAACACCGTCGGCAGCCGCACCGTCCACCAGCGCTACATGCCGGCGATGGCGCAGTGGATGATGAAGTCCGCGCCCGCCGGCGCGGACACGAAGAGCTGGGTGTACTGATAGGATCGACGGAATCAGGAGAGTGCCGTGTTAATCAGTAAAGAGCTCGCCGCCGCGTTCAACACACAGATCGGTCACGAATACGGCGCGGGGTTACAGTACGTCGCGATCGCCGGTTATTTCAGGCAGGAACAACTCACGCTGCTGGCGAAGCTGTTCTTCACGCAAGCCGAAGAAGAAACGCAGCACGCGATGAAGTTCGTGCAGTACATGCTGGACACGAAAGGCGATCTGAAGATTCCCGCCATTCCCGCGCCCAAGGCCACGTTCAAGTCTGCCGAGGAAGCCGTGCAGGCCGCGCTGACGTGGGAAGAGGACGTGACGAAACAGATCACGGTCCTGATGGATCTGGCGGTGAAGCAGAGCGACTATCTCGCGCAGAGCTTTCTACAGTGGTTCATCGACGAGCAGCTGGAAGAAGTCGTGAAGATGGATCGCCTGCTGAATGTCATCCGGAAATCCGGCGAGCGCAATCTGCTGATGGTCGAGGCTTACCTCGTCCACATCGAGAAAGCAGGCTAGGACAGCCGGTCAGGTGCGGCGATTGAAGACGAGCGCGGCCACCGCGCTTGCCATCAGTTCGACCAGCACGATCACCGTCAGCGTCGCGAACGCCCAGTCGCGCTCGATCACATACTGCACGGTCGACACGATCACGCGCGCCACCGGCGTCGACAGCAGGACGATGATGCCGGCGTTCAGGAGAAATCCTGACGCCGCGTCGTTCGTCGTCGCGAGCGACAGCAACAGCCCCACCGACAGACACACCGTGCTGATCAGCACGCCGCCACGCAGGACCGTGCCGATGACGTGTTCGAGCCTCGCCAGTGGCGCAGGTTCGTCGTGTGGCGCACGACCCTTACCGAGTGGCGCACGACCCTCGCGAAGTGGCGCACGACTCTTACCGAGTGGCGCACGACTTTTAGTCGTGCGATCTTCGCTCATCGCCCACCCCTGACAAACATCATCGCGGACACGATGAACAAAACCGCGGCCATCAGAATCTTCAACCACTTCGTGGACGCCGCCGCTCCGAACTTCATCCCGCCCCATGACCCCAGCTGCACGCCGAGGACTGCGGCCGCCGCCAGCGCCGGCTGCAGCAGCCCGTGTCCGTAGTAGACGACGGCGCCGGCCGTCGCGGTGACGCCGATCATGAATGCGCTCGTCGCCGCCGCGGCGCGCAGCGGGATCCCGCACCACGCGTTCAGCACGGGCACCTTGATGATGCCGCCGCCGATACCGAGGAGCGACGACACGTTGCCGGCGACGAATGACGCCGCGACCGCGAGCGGCAGGCGTTTCACGCGATAGGTGACGGTGCACCCGCTCTCGTCCTCGTGATACCGCCCGCCGAGTACGCCGGGATCAACCGCGGGATCGAGGATCACATTGCGGTGGCGCAGGCGGCTCAGCATGATCAGCGCGACGATCACCGCGACGAACCCGAACATTTTCTGCAGCACCGACTGCGCCACGAACTGCGCCGTCACGCCACCGAGAAAACTGCCGGCGGCCGTCGCCACCTCGAGCAGCATGCCCAGCTTCATGTTGATCAGCTGCTTGCCGGCGCGACCGGCCGACACAGTACTCGACGTCGCGATCACCGTCGTCAGGCTGATCGCGGCGGCGGCGCTGAAGGGAAAACCGAGCACGAGATTGAGGAACGGGACGAGAAACACGCCGCCGCCGAGTCCGAGCAACGCGCCCAGCGCGCCGGCGATCGTCCCTGCCGTAAAGATGATGAGCGCCAGCGATGCGGTGACGGCGGGCATTACCCTCGCACGCGTTTGGAGAAAGCCTCGTAGGCGCCCGGTGACGTCTGGTTCCACCAGCTGATGTAGGCGGCCGCGGCGTCCTCGAGGTTCTTCAGCTCGCGCGAATGGTGGTTCACCTCACGGACGTTCGGCAGGATGTCGCGCACGCGCTCCCACACAAACAGCAGTTCGCGCCCGCTCTGGTAGAACAGCTCGTTGGCCAGCACGCCGCTGGTCAGAAACGACGCGACCATCTCCCAGTAGGTGACGACCATCCGGTAGGACGCATTGGCTTCGCTGCCCGGCGGGCACAGCGCCTGAAATTCCTCGAACGACTTTGCCTTGAAGGATCCGGTGAACCACTTGCGCGCTTCGCGCAGGCGATCCTCTCGTCGCTGTTCATACAGCCGCAGGATCAGGTTCACATCGTCGTACGTCGCGCGTGCAGTTCCGCTCATCATGGCCATCTGGTGATCTCGTTATCTGGCTATTTGGTTATCTGGTTATTGTCGACACGACACCGATGTTCACCATGGTGTCACCTTTCTTCAGCGACGGCACGGCGCGAATGAACATGACGATGCCGGCTTCCGGCGCGAGCACGTCCTGCAGCGGCCGGTTGAGATAGTCGGTGACGAAACCGATCTTCGCGCCTTTGGCGACGTGCGCGTCGCGGTCGACCGAGGCGTGGAACATGCCCTCGCGATCCGCAGGGACGGACACGATCTTTTCAACCCAGATGGGCTTTGCAACCGGCGTCACCGTGCCCGCGAGCATTTTCAGGTGCCGCATCGTGCCGAGGGATCCGTTGACGAGGGCGGCGACGTCGCCGGCGACCACTGGACCAGAGCGTCCGGCCTCGGCCGTGAACGACGCCTTTCCGCGCGTGGTGGCGGTGTTCTCGAGAAACCGCGACGCTTTGGGATCCTTCGGCCGGTCGGAAATGATGATGTGATCGAGCCCGAACGCGAGCAGCATGGCGCGCGACGCCTGATCCTGCGCCTGGTTGCCGGTGACGGTCCAGTAGCTGTACGGCCGCAGGTTCTCGTCGAGGTCGCCGCCATGCAGATCGATCAGGTGATCGCACTGATCGACGACGTCCCGGGTGATCACGAACGAGGCGCGATCGGTCTGCGTGCCGTTCGGATCGCCGGGGTAGCGGCTGTTCATGCTCTTGCCGTCGGTCGGATTCACGTGCGGCGTCAGCTTCTCGAACGACGGCACGTTCACCAGCGGCACGAGGATCAGCGTGCCTGAGAGATCGGCGGGCTTGACCGCGTCGATCAGTTTCTCGACCGCGATGATGGACGCGTACTCGGTGCCATGCGCGCCGGACACGATGGCGAGCACCGGGCCGGGCCGGGCGCCATGCAGGACCGCCACCGGGATGTCGTAGCCGGCATCCGACCCGGCGGGCACGTTCAGCACGCCGTACGCCTTCTGGCCCCGCTGGGCCGTGGCGGTCCCGACGGTGAACGTTGGATGCGCATCCTGGGCGCGCGCGGCGCCGGCGAGGAGCAGGACCGAGGCTGCGGCAAGCGTGAGGGTCTTCATCCGCAAACTTTACAACGGTTTCCGCCGCTGCATATAGTTATGGGCTCTTGCCTCGCCGAAGCGCGAGCCCGCGCGGAGGCGGGTGCCCCCTGTGAAGACACACACGCTCTACATCAACGGCGAGTTCGTCGCGCCGCAATCCTCGGCCACCATCGACGTCATCGACCCGTCGACGACAGAGGTCATCGGACGTGTGCCGAATGCCGGCGCCCCGGACGTCGATCGCGCGGTGAAGGCGGCGCGTGCGGCGTTCGACGCGGGCCCGTGGAAGGAAGCGACGGCGCAGGATCGCGGGCGCGTCCTGTTCGATATCGCCCGGATTGTTCGCGAGCGCGCCGGCGAACTCGCGGAACTCGAAACGCGTAACACCGGCAAGCCGATCGTCGAGGCGGAGTTCGACATCGCCGACGCGGCGACCTGCTACGAGTACTACGGCGGCCTGGCCACGAAAATTCACGGCGACGTGATCCCGGTGCCCGACAACGCGATGAGCCTCGCGTTACGCGAGCCGATCGGCGTTGCGGGGCAGATCATCCCGTGGAACTATCCGATGCTGATGGCGGCGTGGAAACTCGCCCCGGCGATCTGCGCGGGATGCACCACCGTGCTGAAGCCGGCCGAGCAGACGCCGTTGTCGGTCCTTGCACTGGCGTCCAGCTTCGAAGAAGCCGGCCTCCCGCCTGGCGTCGTCAACATCGTGACGGGAGAGGGCGCGACCGGCGCCGCGATCGTCGAACACGCGGACGTGGACAAGATCGCGTTCACTGGCAGCTCCGACGTGGGCAAGACGATCATGCGCGCGGCTGCGGCCACGCTGAAGAAAGTCTCGCTGGAGCTGGGCGGCAAGTCGCCCAACATCTTTTTTGCCGACGCCGATTTCGACATCGCCGTCGAAGGTGCGCTGTTCGGCGTCTTCTTCAATCAGGGCGAGGTCTGCTCGGCCGGCAGCCGCATCCTCGTGCAGCGGCCGATCTACAAGAAGTTCGTCGAGGCGATGGTCGAGAAGGCGAAGTCGATTCTGGTCGGGCCGCCGATGGATCGCGACACGAAGATGGGTGCGCTCATCAGTCGCAAGCAGTTCGACCGCGTGCGGATGTACCAGGAACTCGGCAAGCAGGAAGCCAAGGTGGCATCGGGCGGCGGACGCGCGACCGGCGGCGCGCTCGACAAGGGCTATTTCGTCCAGCCGACCATCTTCTATGACGTCGACAACTCCACGCGCATCGCGCGCGAGGAGATCTTCGGGCCTGTGGCGTGCGTCATCCCGTTCGACACCGAGGAGGAGGCGCTGCGGATCGCCAACGACACGTACTACGGTCTGGCGGCCGCCGTCTGGACGCGCGACATCTTCCGCGCCATGCGCGTCGTCAAGAACCTGCGCGCCGGCATCGTGTGGGTGAATCACATGCAGCCGACCTACGTCGAGGCGCCCTGGGGCGGCTACAAACAGAGCGGCATCGGCCGCGAGCTCGGGAAATGGGGCGTCGAGGAATATCTCAACATCAAACAGGTCTACATCAATCTTTCTGAACAGCCGATCGGCTGGTATTGAGGAGCAGCACATGACGTATTACGGCGGCAAGGAAATGGCGGCGTCGTTCCGGACAGTTCGCGAGAACACGCTGAAGATCGCGGACGAGATTCCCGAGGACAAGTACGGCTTCAAGCCTTCAAGCGAGAGCCGCAGCATCGGCCAGACGCTCACGCACATCGCTCTCGGTCCCGGCTTTCAGCACCACATCCAGAGCAATAAAATCTCGGACTTGAAGACCGTCAATTTCGGCGAGCTGATGCAGAAGGCGGGGGCGGAAGAAGCGAAGCCGCGCACGAAGGCGGAGATCATCGCGTTCCTGAAGGCCGAGGGCGACAAGTTCGCCGCGTTCCTCGAGGGGCTACAGGAATCGTTTCTCGGCGAGTCGGTGTCGATGCCGCCGGGCATGCAACCGCCGGCGAAGAGCCGGTTCGAGATGCTGCTCGGCGCGAAGGAGCACGAGATGCATCACCGCGCGCAGCTCATGACGATGCAGCGGATGATCGGCCAGGTGCCGCACCTCACGCGCCAGATGCAGGAGCGGATGGCGGCGATGGCCGCAGCGGCGGCCGCGCAGAAGTGAGCTTCACCGCAGAGACCATGCGGTTTCTGCGCGCGCTCAAGCGCGACAATCGTCGCGAGTGGTTCAACGCCCACCGCGACGATTACGAAGCGTACGTCCGTCAGCCGATGACCGCGATCGTGGAGCGGCTGGCGGTCGACTTTCGCGCGTTCGCTCCGGAGCTGGTGGCGAACCCGAAGGTGTCGATCCATCGCATCTACCGCGACACTCGCTTCTCCGACGACAAGACGCCGTACAAGACGCACATCGCGGCCAGATTTCCGCACCGAGGACTGCCCAAGGGCGAGGGGGCCGGCGTCTACTTTCACGTCTCACCGGAAGGCCTCTGGGTCGGCGGCGGCATGTACGCGCCGCAGCCACGCGAGCTCTACGCGATCCGCGAACACATCAGCGCCCATCTCAAACAATTCCGCGCCATCGTCGAGTCGCCGGGATTCAAGAAGCATCTCGGCACGCTTGACGGCCACAAGCTGCAACGCGTGCCACGGGGTTTCGCGAAGGAACACCCGGCGGTGGAATATCTGAAGTTCCGGCAGTTCATCGGCGGCGCGGAGTTTCCGGCGGCGTTGGCCA
>JAYVMG010000550.1:0-2529 GCA_043759095.1 Acidobacteriota bacterium
CTCGGAAACAAACACCCCTGTATCGGCCAGTGGTCTGAATTTCATTGATGTAGTCTATAGCGTCTCGAATGGGGTCAATCAAGCGGCCGAAACCCACCGCGGTCGTTCTGGGGTTGCTGTGCGTGATGTACCTGATCACGTACGTCGATCGCGTCAACATCTCGACTGCCGCCGACTCGATCAAGCGGGAGCTCTCGCTCTCGAACATCCAACTGGGATTCCTGCAGTCGGCGTTTGGCTACCCGTACCTGATTTTTCAGATTTTCGGCGGATGGATCGGCGACCGCTTCGGCCCGCGGCGGACGTTGTTCCTGTGCGGCCTCGTCTGGGCTACGGCGACGATCCTGACCGGGTTCGCCGGCGGCCTCACGTCGCTGTTCCTGTGCCGGCTGCTCGTCGGCATCGGCGAGGGCGCGACGTTCCCGGTTGCCACGCGCGCGATGCAGAGTTGGACGCCCGTCGGCCGCCGCGGCTTCGCGCAGGGCCTGACGCACGCGTTCGCGCGGCTGGGCAACGCGGTCACGCCGCCGATCGTCGCGTGGCTGATCGTGGCGATCGCGTGGCGCGGATCGTTTATCGTGCTCGGATGCTGCAGCCTGGTCTGGGTGCTGATCTGGGTCTGGTATTTCCGCGATACTCCTGCGGAACACGCCGCGATCACGCAGGCGGAACTCGACATTCTTCCCAATCGTGGAGCCCCCGCGAAGGTCGCGCGGCCGCGCGTACCGTGGGGCGCGCTGACGAAACGTCTGGCGCCGGTGACAGTCGTCTATTTCTGCTACGGCTGGACGCTCTGGCTGTACCTGACGTGGTTGCCGTCGTACTTCCTCCACGAGTACAAGTACGACCTGAAGAAGTCGGCGCTGTTCACCTCGGCCGTGTTTTTCGCCGGGGTGGTGGGTGACTATCTCGGCGGAGAGATCAGCGATCGCATCCTGCATCGCACCGGAGACTTGCGGAAGGCGCGACGCAACGTGGTGATGATCGGGTTCCTGGGATCGTTCGTCTGCCTGGTGCCGGTGTTTCTCACACACGATCTCGCGACGATTATCGTGTCGCTCGGCGCGGCGTTCTTCTTCGCCGAACTCGTCATCGGCCCGATGTGGTCGATCCCGATGGACATCGCCGGCAAGTTTTCCGGCACGGCTGCGGGCATGATGAACACCGGCTCCGCGCTTGCGGCCATCCTCTCGCCGATCGCGTTCGGCTACATCATCGACAAGACCGGCAACTGGCAGCTCCCGTTCGCCGGCTCGCTCGGATTTCTCCTGCTGGGCGCATTCCTCGCACCCTTAATGCACCCGGAGCGGGCATTCGAAGAGATTTAGGGCATCGTTCCGCGACCGCGCTGCGGCGCCGGCAAGGCCTTGCGCGGCAGCTTCTCGTCCCGCATCGCCGCGTTGTACGCAAACACCGCGATGACCGTCGCCTGCTGCACCATCTCGTCGCGCTGGACGCGATCGAAGGTGTCCATGTTCGAGTGGTGCGTGCGCGAGTTGTACTCGAGGCGATCGACGATGAACTGGAACGCCGGGATGCCGGCGTTGTCGAACGACAGGTGATCGGTCGACGTCACGGATCGCGGCCCGATCGTCGTCACGCCGAGGTCGTGAAGCGGGGTCATCCACTGCTCGAAGATCGGTCGCGCGGCCATGTTGCTCTGCAACCAGATGCCGCGGACCTTTCCGGTGCCGTTGTCGGAGTTGAAATACGCCGCCAGCTTGGCGTGCTCCGGCTTCAGCGCCATCGTGGTCACGTCGGCCAGGTGATCGCGAACGTAGGCGGCAGAGCCGAGTAATCCCTGCTCCTCGCCTCCCCAGAGGCCGACGCGAATCGTGCGCCGCGGTTTCGCGCCGACCGCCTTCAGGATCCGCAGTGCTTCCATCATCGCGCCGCTGCCGGTGGCGTTGTCGGTGGCGCCGGTCGAGTACGGATGCGAGTCGAAGTGCGCACCGATCAACACGATCTCCGACGCAAGGTCGGCGCCTGGTATCTCGGCAATCGTGTTGAAACCGTTCGGCGTCGTCTCGTCGTAGAACTTCGTCTCGACGTTGAGCTCGACCTTCACCGGAAGACCCTTGTCGATCACGCGGATCATGCGGTTGTAGTGTTCGACCGCGAGCGCGATCACCGGGACGCTCTTGCCGGCCTTGTCGTCGCGCGCGCTCGAGCCTGACGGAAAGATCGTCCCGCCATCGGGATGCTGCTGCTGCCAGGATAGTTCGCTGCCGCCGGACGCCATGTCGCTGTCGCCACCGCGATCGAAAATCGCGACGACGCCCTCCTGGACGTAGAAGTCGGAGAGCCGCTGGCGGAAGGCCGCCTGATCGCCGCGCCCTGAACGACCACCACCAGCGGCCGCCGGCACGGGTGTGGTCTCTGCCTCCGCGATGTCTTTGTCGGTCATGCGCAGGATGATCGGTCCTTCGAGCATGCGCACGCGCCGCGCCGGTTGCGTCAGGATGATCTTGCCGGCGAGCTTGCCGTGGTATCGCGCAAAGTCCGCTTCGTTGGCGATCTGCACGCGAA
>JAYVMG010000551.1:0-6727 GCA_043759095.1 Acidobacteriota bacterium
CCTGGGCTACAGTTTTCGGCGGAGGCTTGTCATTCCATGCAATTCCGACGCAGGTTCGCGTTAAGCGCCGTCATCACCTTGCTCGTGGCGCTGGCCCTACCGCTTTCTGCGCAGTGGCCGATGACGGAGAAACTCGACCTCGACGCGATCTACAAGATCAAGGACGAAGGCCTTCAGCGCTCGAAGGTCATGGAGATCGAGAGCTACCTCACCGACGTCTACGGTCCGCGTCTCACCGGTTCCCCCAACATCAGGGAAGCCGCCGACTGGGCGCAAAAGACGATGAAGGAGTGGGGCTTCGCGAACGTGCACCTTGAAACGTGGCCGTTCGGCCGCGGCTGGCAGAATCAGGTGTTCACCGCGATGGCGATGACGCCGCGCGCCTATCCGCTCATCGGGTACCCGAAGGCGTGGACGCCCGGCACCAACGGTCCGGTTACCGGTGACGCCATCGTCGCGCTGATCAACGAAGAGAAGGACTTCGACGCGTTCCGTGGCAAGCTGCGCGGGAAGTTCGTGCTGGCGATGCCGCTGCGCGACGTCGAGCCGCATTTCGAAGCGCAGGGTCACCGCTATACAGACGCCGAGCTCGTCGATCTGTCGAAGCAGCCGCCAGTCGGTCGCGGGCGCGGCGGGCGCGGCGCCTTCGGCGGCGCGCAGGACTTCAACCGCAAGAAGACGCAGTTCTGGATCGACGAGGGCGTCGCGGCGGTGCTCGACTTCAGCCGCGGCGATGGCGGCACGGTCTTCGTGCAGGCGCCGCAGGGCGTCTCGCGCGATCCGAAAGGCCCGGCGCAGCCGGCCCAGGTGACGCTGGCGACCGAACACTACGGCCGCATCTGGCGGACGCTCGACAAGAAAATCCCGGTCACACTATCGATGAACATCGCCAGCACGTTCTACGACACGGATCAGGACGCCTTCAACGTCGTCGCCGAACTGCCCGGCACGGACAAGGCTGACGAAGTCGTGATGATCGGCGGGCACTTCGACTCGTGGCACACGGGCACGGGCGCCACCGACAACGCCGCCGGCTCCGCGATCATGATGGAAGCGATGCGACTGCTGAAGGTCAGCGGCGTGAGACTGCGCCGCACGGTGCGCATCGGGCTGTGGGGCGGCGAAGAAGAAGGATTGCTCGGCTCGCGCGAATACATCAAAGCCCACTTCGGCGACGCGACGACGATGCAGTTGAAGCCGGAGCACGCGAAGGTTGCGGGCTACTTCAACGTGGACAACGGCACAGGGCTGATCCGCGGCGTCTACCTGCAGGGCAACGAAGCCGTGGCGCCGATTTTCCAGCAGTGGATGGAGCCGTTCAAAAACCTGGGCATGAACACGCTGACGATCCGCAACACCGGGGGAACGGATCATCAGTCGTACGACGCGGTCGGCCTCCCGGGTTTCCAGTTCATCCAGGACGAGATCGAGTACGACTCGCGCACGCACCACTCGAACATGGACACCTACGAGCGCGTCCAGGCTAACGACATGATGCGCAACGCGATCATCGTCGCGTCGTTCGTGCTGAACACGGCGAACCGCGACGAGAAGCTGCCGCGCAAGCCGCTGCCGAAGCCGACGCCAGGCCGCGGCACTCAGCCTTAGCGAAATGGCTGATGGCATAGGGTCGATGGCATAGGGTCGATGGCGGCCCGTTTTTCATATGCCATTAGCCCTCAGCCATTAGCCATGATGGCGCTCGTCATCGCTCGTACCGTTTTGCCCACGCTGCGAGCGCGTCCTTCCTCTCGCGAGCCTCCGCAACCTCATCGAGCGTATCCACGAGCCACGGTAAGCGGTACGTCCAGTTCTCGTCGGAGACGGTCGCGGGTTCGTTGATGCGATCGCGCCAGCCGAACGCGTCCTGCATGGGCAGCAGCAACAGATCTGAGCCGGACGCGAACAGCACCTCGAGCAGCACGTCGCGGATGGCGGCATCGAATGGCCGTTGGCCGAGATCCGCGCCTCCGGTCAGTCGCTGGATCGACGGGAGTGCGCCGATCTGCCGACGCTCGGCCTCTGGCGCGGCATCCCACCAGATCGCGATCGGCTCCGTGTCGTGCGTCCCTGACGCGGCGACGGACAGCGCCGGATACTCAGACGGATCGCGAAACGGCTGACCGTCGAGGCGCCAGTAGCGCTCCCAGCGGAACAGGCGATAGCCGGGGACGCCGAGGCGCGCCAGCGAGGCGCGCACGAAGTCGGGAACCGTGCCGAGATCCTCCGCAATAATTTGCGCGCCCGCTCCGCGAAACAGTCCGAGAACGGTTTCACCAAGCGCGCGCTGCGACGGTTCATCCGGCGGCGTGAAGAATCCTTCGCCACCGCTCCGCGACCGGCCGTACGTGCGGTAGAAACCGACGAGATGATCCACGCGGTAACCGTCGAAGAGATCGGCGCTGCGGCGCGCGCGCGCGCGCAGCCACAGGAAGTCTTCCGCCGCCAGCGCGCTCCACTCGTAGACGGGCATGCCCCAATCCTGACCGGCGGCGCTGAACGCATCCGGCGGCGCACCGACCGACATGTCGAGCTGGAACTGATGCGGACGGACCCAGACGTCGGCGCTGTCGCTGTCCACCATGAACGGCAGATCGCCGAACAGCTCGACGCCTTGCGCGTGCGCACTCGCGCGTGCCTGCTGCCACAGCGTGCCGGCGAGCCACTGCAGGTACTGCTGGAACAGCACCTCGTCCGCGCTCTCGCGGCGCGCGTGATCGATCGCCACGGAATCGCGGCGCTGCAGCGCCTCGGGCCATGCCGTCCACGGCCGTTCGTGCTCGCGCACGTGCAGCGCACGAAACAGGCTGTAGTCCTCGAGCCACCAGGCCTGCTCGCTGACGTAGGTGTGCATCGCGCGTCCACGCGCCGTTTCCTGCCGCCATTCGACGTCGCGGAAACGTTCGAACGCCGCACGCAGCGCGTGCTGCTTCAGCCGGCGCACCTCCTCGTACATGACGCGTGGTGCGTGACGAACGGCGGCCAGCGCGTCGCGATTCTCCGGCGACAGTGCATCTTCGCCGCCGAGCGCCGCAAATTCCGGCACGCGCAGCACGCTGATGTAGATCGGATCGATCGCCAGCGCGCTGATCGCCGAGTACGGCGACTGTTGGCCCGGCGCCATCTCGTTGAGCGGCAACAACTGCAGCACATGCTGACCCGCGGCCGCCAGCCACTTCGTCAACGGCTCGATGTCGCCGATGTCGCCGATGCCCCAGCTGTTGGTCGAGGGACACGAGAAGAGCGGGATCAGCAGGCCCGCGCGGCGCCGGGCCGTCGCAACGCTCACGCCCGGTTCTCGCGGCCGTCGAAGTGCCGCAACACGCGGGACACACCGTCGGCCAGCAGATGTTCCGGTGGCAGCAGGCTAATGATCAGAAATGATTCACGGGGAAAATCGAAGAAGTAGCCGGGATGCGTCAGCACGCCGTCCTCGAGCAGGCGGAGCACGAGGTCTTCTTCGGATTCGAGTGACGGCACCTGCAGCACGGCATACCAACCGCCGGCGCTTTTCAGCAAGCGACAGGATGACGTATCGGGGACGGTTCTCTGCAGCGCGCGGTAGTTGGCGGCCACACGCGCGGCGATCTGCGAGCGAACGGCTGCGCCTTGCGCGAGCAGTTCGGCCGCAGCGAGTTGCACCGGCGTCGACACCGCGAGGTAGGTGTCGCACACGAGTTCGAGACGCTCGAGCGCAGCGTCGGCCAGATGATCCGGTCCGCCGACCGCGATCCACCCGAGTTTCACCTGCGGCAATCCCACCGACTTCGACAAGCCGCCGAGCGCGAACGACAGCACGTCTCGGCGCGAGGCGATCCGGCCCGGCCGTCGTGACGCACCGGGCTCGAACTCGTAATCGACAAACACTTCGTCCGCGATGATCGCGATGCCCCGCGGTGCGCAGATCGCGGCGAGGCGGTCGAGCTCGTCGTCCGTCACGTACGATCCGGTCGGGTTATTGGGGCTCACCACGAGCACAGCGCGCGTGCGCGGTGTGATCGCGCGTTCGACGCTCGAGACATCAATCGACCACTCGCCGTGAATGTCGAGGTCGTAGTAGCGCGCCTCGAGGAGGTCGAGCCGCGTCAGATGATCGAACAGCGGATAGCTTGGTCGCGGGACGATCACTTCATCGCCCGCGTCTGCGAGCAACTTGAAGAGCATCGAGTAACCGTCGCTGGTGCTCGCGGTCAGCGCGATGCGTCCCGGCAGCACGCTCACGTCCTGCCGCTGATAGTCCGCGGCCACTGCTTCACGCGCGGCCATCACACCGAGTGGAGACGGCGCATAGCGCAGACCACGCGCGCCGCCGAGCGGGGCGAGCAGGTCCGGCGGGTAGTCAAACCCCGCGCGGGTCGGATTCGATTCGGTGAGGTCGATGAAGGATTGTCCGCGCGCACGAGCGGCGCGCACGGCTTTTGTCAACCGATTGGGCGCGAAGTTCGATGGCGTGCGTGAGGAAAACACAACTCAGAACTCAGAAGTCAGAACTTAGAATTTCGGACCGACGACGATCTCCACCCGCTCGATGACGTCGCCCTCGAGAATCTGATCGACGACGTCGATGCCGTTCAACACCTGTGCGAACACCGTGTAGTCATGGTCGAGGCGTGGATTGTCGACCAGGTTGACGAAGATCTGCGCGTCGCCGGTGTCGCGCCCGCGCGTGGAGATGCCGACGGTGCCGCGGACGTGCGGCCACAGTCCCACCTCGTCGCGCATGAAACTCGCATCGCCGATGAACTCGCTCGCGCCGGGGCTGCCTCCCTGGATCACGAAGTTCGGCGCCACGCGGTGGAACGTCAGGCCGTTGTAGTACCCCTTCTCGGCGAGGTGCACGAACCGAAGGACCGTGGCCGGCGCCTGCGCCGTGAACAGCACGAGCTCGAACGTGCCAACACTTGTGATGGTCACGCGGGCGCGCGGCGACGCGAGACGGCGAAGGCCCTCGGCGTTCAGATCGGACTGCGCCGCTTTCGGCACGAATTTCTTCGGCGCGTCACCGAGAGCGGTCAGCGTCTTGGCGATCGCGTCACGCGCGTCGTGTGAGTTGTCGTGGCCTTCCGTCGCCAGCCGTTGCCACGCGGCATGCAGTGCCGGCAGCGCGAGCTCGGGGCGCGGCGTCCCGTCGAGCGCCATTGCCGACATGCGAAGAATCTGGTGACCAGTGCGCGTGAGTTCGGCAATGTAGATCGCGTCCGCATCGTGACCCGCGAGCTTGCGGAGCCCGTCCACCGCCGCCTCTCTCACGTTGTCGTCGGCATCCTGTGCGAGTGTGTCCAGAGCCTCGCGCTGCTTGAGCACCGCGGCCGCGCGCGCCGCATACATCCGCAACTGCCAGACGCGCGAACCCGTGAACTGCCGCAGCGCCGCGATCGCGCGTGGCGGCTCCGCCGTCGCCAGAGCGACCAGGGCATGCGCAGCGCGATGCCATCCACGCGGGGACGCCGCGTCAGTCAGGTCGTTCACGGTACGTTCGAGCGCGGCGACGGCATCCGGCGCCGAGCCGCACGCGCCCAGTTGATCCAGCGCGAATAGCGTGACGTGCATGTCACGGTCGCCGGTGGCCGCCAAGGCCGCAGCGCAGGAGTCGCCTTCATCGCGCGCGCGCAGGCTGCGCAGCGCTTCCAGCCTGGCCCTTGGTGATTCGTCCACGCGCCCGATGGTCAGCACGCTGTGAAGATCCGCCGCGGACACCTGAGGCGCGCTCGCAGCCGCCGCGCGCGTCGCGAGCCAGCGCACCTGACCATCCGGATCGTGCGCAGCCGCCGCCAGCGTCTCCACATCGAGCGCCTTCGCGGTCGTCAATCCTTCAACTGCCAGCCGGCGCACGCGGGCGCCGCTCGTTGCCTCGCCTCGTCGCAACACCACCAACCGGCGCTGCACCGCCAGCGCATCGTCGCCAGGCGCGCGCAGCGTGCGCTCGGTCCGCGAGAGTCCTTCGAGACCTTCAGCGACGCCGAGGCGATCGGTCAGCGATTCCGCGCGTGCCGCAAACTCGACGAGCGCCCGCTCGGCGGCTTCCGCCTGCGTCGCCGCGACGTACGGCAGACGGCCGATCGTGGCGCAGATCGCCGCGCGAACGTCGGGCTCGGCTTCGACTTTCAAGCGCGTGACAAGGGAACTGGACACCGCATCGATCGCGGATGCCGCGGGCGCCTTGGCGCCCTTCCACCCCTGCGCCGCCTGACCGATGGCGTTCGCGGCTTCGGATCGGATCTCGGGTAGCGCGTTGCGCAAGGACGGGGTGATCTCGGGGATGAGGGCCGGGCGCTCGAGCCTGCCGAGCGCGCGAACGGCGACGCGAACGGTTTGCGGATCGCCGGCGTGCAGCCCGGAACGGATGATGCCCAGATCGCGAGGTGTTGGTGCGCGGCGATCCTCAGCCTGCAGCACCGAGAGCAGCGACGTGCGCGGCGCCGCGGGCGGCTCGTCTTGCGAGCGTACCGGCAGAGCAACGAAGAGGATCAGCCACGAAGACACGAAAGCACGAAGTAAATAATTTCTTTTTCGTGTCTTCGTGCCTTCGTGGCCCATCATGAGTTGGACCTCAGGCGCCGCGTGGCGGCGGAATATTCGAGCATCTGCGCGCTCAGGTCGAGCGGCGCCGAGATCGTCACGTCGCTGATCTCGCCCGATGCGTTCGTCACCGCGTCGAGCTTCGGCATCACGAACCCGGTGTACGACGGCAGCTGCAGACGATCGACGCGCGCGACGATTTCATCGC
>JAYVMG010000552.1:0-2526 GCA_043759095.1 Acidobacteriota bacterium
TGGGACTTCATGTATCAGGATCTGCCGCCGGTCAAAGGCGACGTGGACCCGAGTTCGCTCCCGCTCCCGCCAGGCGCCATTTCGCTTAAAGCCATTTGATGAGAGCTCTCCACCACGGAGGACACAGGGGACACGGGGAAACAAATCCTTTTTTTAAAGGCCTGGTTCTCTGTGTTCTCAGTGTCCTCTGTGGTGGAGAGCTATTCGTCGCCACGGCGCACGCACAGCTGCGGCGCCCGAAGGCGGACGTCACGCCGGTGGTCGAGCATCCCACGTCCCACGCTGGCGAGACGGCGCGCGTCGCCCTTCGCGTGTCGCTGCCTGACGGTCTGCATACCCAATCCAACAAGCCGCGCGATCCGCTGCTGATTCCGACGGAGCTGACGATCGACGTACCGGTCGGAATCACCGTCAAGGAAATCGTCTTCCCGCCGTCAGCCGACCTCAAGCAGCTCGGTCAGGATCAACCGCTCGCCGTGTTCGAACAGACATTCGCGATCGGCGTGCAGCTCGCGATCGCGCCAGGCGGCGCCGCCGGTACGCTGATCGTACCTGCGCATCTGCGATATCAGGCCTGCGACGCGAACCTCTGCTACGCGCCGTCAACGGCCAACGTGGAATGGACGATTGACGTCGTGCCCGGCGGCGCCGCCGCGAACGACGCCAGCGATCCCCTCTTCGCGACCATCGCGTTCGGCAATGGTGACGCCCCCGCACCTTCACGTGCGGGCACGGCAGGTGCTGGCGCAGGAACGGCGGCTGCCGATGACGGCATCGCGAAACTCGACAGCTTCACCGTTCTCGGCATGAACGGCGGGTACCTCAACGCCGACGAGTTCCTGCGCTTCATGCACAACGCGGAGAACGGCGTGAAGGAACGCGGCCTGTTCGAGGGCCGCGGACCGATCATGATCCTGCTGCTCGTGCTCATCGGCGGCCTCGCGCTGAACCTCACGCCGTGCGTCCTGCCGATGATCCCGATCAACCTCGCCATCATCGGCGCCGGCGCGCAGGCCGGCTCGCGCAGCCGCGGCTTCCTCCTCGGGTCCGCGTACGGCGCGGCGATGGCGCTGGTCTACGGCGTCATCGGACTCGTCGTGATCCTCACCGCCGGCACGTTCGGCACCATCAACTCGTCGCCCTGGTTCAATCTCGGCATCGCGATCCTGTTCGTGTTTCTCGGCCTCGCGATGTTCGACGTGTTCCTGATCGATTTCTCGAAATATTCAGGAAACATCGGCACGGGATCGAAGCGCGGCAGTTTCGCGCTCGCCTTCAGCATGGGCGGTGTCGCCGCGCTGCTCGCCGGCGCCTGCGTCGCACCGGTCGTCATCCAGGTCGTGCTGTTTTCGAGCAACCTCTACGCGACTGGAACGAAGATCGCGCTCGCCCTGCCCTTCTTCCTCGGTCTCGGCATGGCGCTGCCGTGGCCGATTGCCGGCGCGGGCCTCGCATCATTACCAAAACCTGGCCTGTGGATGGAGCGCGTCAAGCAGACCTTCGGCGTCTTCATCATGGCGACAGCGATTTATTACGGCTACGAGGCGTATTCGATCTTCTCGAATCGCTGGGTCGATCCCGCTGCGGTTGCGTCCAGCGTGCAGGATCAGCTGAAAGCCGGCTGGCACGCGTCGCTCGCCGAAGGGCTCGACCTCGCGCAGCGTGAGCAGAAGCCGGTCCTCATCGACATGTGGGCCACCTGGTGCAAGAACTGCCTCACCATGGACAAGACGACGCTGGAGAATGCGGACGTCCAGAGGGCGCTGTCCGGTTACGTGAAGATCAAATACCAGGCGGAAGACCCGGATCAGCCGCCGGCGAAAACGGTGATGCAGCGGTTCAACGCCGCCGGACTCCCCACCTACGTCATACTTCGGCCAACAAAGTAGCGCGGGACTTCCAGCCCTGCGGTTCTGAAAACGAGGAAGCCATCAATGACCAAGGACCGCATCCTGTTAATCGCGTTCGCATCGATGACCGCGGGATTCCTGATGGGCGCCACCGCGCTTCAGATCGTCACCGCGCAGACCACCGTGAAACCCGCGTACCTCATTGCAAGCTCGCGTCCGATTCACCCCGACAAGATGGCGCCCTACCGCGCGGCCGCCGGTCCACTGGCGACGAAGGCGGGCCTCGAGATCCTCGCGAGCGGCGATCCGGCGGCGCATGTGCTCGAAGGTGCGTGGACGCTGCCCGGCGGGCTCACGGTCGAACGGTATCGATCGATGGAGGATCTGCTTGCGTTCTGGAATTCGCCCGGCTACACGGAAGCCAAGAAACTGCGCGCCGGCAACGTCGACATGAACTTCATCGTCGCGATCGAGGGGCGCTGAGCCCTGGACCTGCAGCGCGAGCTCGAACAGCGGATCGACGGCGAGGTCCGGTTCGACCGGGTCTCGCGCGCGCTGTATTCGACAGACGCCAGCGTCTACCAGATTGAACCGATCGGGATCATCGTCCCGAGAACCCGCGAGGATGTCGTCCGCGCGGTCGAGATCGCGGGGCGGCATCGCGTGTCGATCACCG
>JAYVMG010000553.1:0-6711 GCA_043759095.1 Acidobacteriota bacterium
GCACTTCAGGTCTGGGCACGAGTGGCGCACGCGAATCGGGCGGCGGCCATTCCCGGCGAAAGTGTGCATACCGTGGATCGTCGCTGGCCGCCATCGACCGCCGTTCACCCGCGAGCACATTCAGGTAATACGCATCGTATCCGTGGGCTGTAACAAACGGGTGAAAGCCATCGCGCACCGCGACCACGTCTCCGTGCGTGACGCGCAGCGTGTCGTCGCGCCGCTGTGTATAGACGCGATGAAACCCGTATCCATTCGAATCCCGATAACGGAAATAGTAAATCTCCTCGAGATCGGCTTCGCGCGGCGGATCGTCGGTGTCGTGCTTGTGCGGCGGATAGCTGGACCAGTTGCCGCCTGGCGTGAACACCTCGCACAGCATCAGACGATCCGCCGGAAACAGCGGCGGAAGAATGTCGACGATCTGCCGCGTCGCGTTCCCGCCGCCGCGAATCTCGTACCCGCAGTCCTCGGGCCGGATCACGCGCGGCTGCAACGCTTTTTTTGACGCGGCGCGCGCGTCGGCGATCTCGCATGCCACGCGCGCGACGATGCGAAAGGGCGTGCGGGCTGGGAGATAGACGGCGTGCGGGTAGTCGAGGAACACATCCGCCCGCGGGCCGATCTGGTGCGACGCGCCGGCCCAGCTGACCTCGAACTCGCCGCGCAGCAGCACCAGGCAGCGCTCTTCGTCGCGCGACAGGCCGGTCCACACCGCCCCAGCGGCCAGGTGACGCACGGCGAAATGAATACGATCCCAACCCAGCGCGCGGGGCGTCAGGTTGAGCGCCGCCGCCGTCCGTCCGGGAGGCACGCGCGCCGATCGATATAACAGCTTCTGTCGGGTCATCCTGGCTGGCGAAGCGCTTCGCCAGCGCCATAGCTTGGACGCCAATAATGTCAGTGTCAAGCCATTTTCAGGTCAGCGAAGCGCTTTGCTGGAAACGTGTATTAGAATGGCCACCTCGAACCTCGCCATGCCGAACATCTACGACGTCGCCAAACGGGCCCGGGTATCGGCGGCCACGGTCTCCGCCGCCCTCAACGACAGCGCGTTCGTCAGCCCCGATTTGAAAACGCGTGTGCAGGCGGCCGTGGCCGCCCTCGGTTATCAGCCCAATCTGCTCGCGCGCAGCATGGCTACGCAGCGGACACAGACGCTCGGGATGATCGTGCCCGACATCGCTAACCCGTTCTTCCCGGAAGTGGTGCGCGGCGCCGAAGACACGGCACACGCGGGCGGCTACACCCTGCTGATCGCCAGCAGCGACAACGACGTCAAAAAGGAAGAGGTCTACCTGCGCCTGTTCCTCGCCAAACGCGTCGATGGCCTGATCCTCACCAAGGCGCCCGGCCGCATGCCGCCCGAGCTTCAAGCCGCCTTCGCCAAGGCGGGCGTCCCGATCGTGCTGCTCGCCCGCACCGTCCCCGGCCTGGCCGCCGACGTCGTCGAACTCGACGACAAGGGCGCGGCGTATGAGGGCGTCACCCACCTGCTGCGCCTCGGTTACCAGCGCGTCGGCTTCATTGGCGGCCTGCGCGGCGCGAGTACAAGCCGTCGGCGGCTGGACGGCTACAAGACCGCGCTGCGGGACTCGCGGATCCGGCTTGATCCGGCGCTCGTCGCCGAGGGGGACTTCCGCGTCGAATCGGGCTATCGCGCGGGAATCGACCTGCTGAAAGGGCGCCCCGACGCCGTGTTCATCGCCAACTACCTGATGACCGTCGGGTTCATGGGAGCGCTGCGGCAGTACCGGCTGCGCTGTCCCGAAGACGTCGCGCTCGTCACCTGCGACGACTATCCGTGGATGGACTCGTTCTCACCGCGACTGACGACCATCGACCTGCCCAAGCGCGAGCTCGGCGCCGCCGCGGCACAGCTCCTGGTCGAGCGGATTGCCAGAAAAAGGGGACGCCCGCGAACGATCAAACTGAAAAACGCGATGCGCGTGCGGGAATCGTGCGGTTGCGCGCTCCGCAGCAGCACGGCGCTGGCCCGATGACCTACGACGTCCTCGCCATCGGCCGCAGCAGCATCGACCTCTACGCGCACGAAGTCGGCTGCGCGATCGCCGACGTGCGCAGCTTCGACGCGTACGTCGGCGGCTGCCCGACCAACGTCAGCGTCGGCACGCGCCGGCTCGGGCTGCGATCGGCCCTGTTGACGGCGGTCGGCGACGATCAGGTCGGCGACTTCGTGACCGCTTTTCTCGATCGCGAGCAGGTCGAGACGCGATTCATCCCGCGCAAACCGGGCCGACGCACGAGCGCCGTCATCCTCACGATTCAGCCGCCCGACAAGTTTCCGTTGACGTTCTACCGCGACAACTGCGCGGATCGCACGCTCACCGTGGACGACGTCGCGCGAGCGCCCGTTCGCGACAGCCGGGTCGTCTTCGTGACGGGCACCGGCCTCAGCCACCATCCTGCCCGCGAGGCAACGTTCGCCGCCGCCGCTATGGCCCGCGCCGCAGGCGTGCCGGTCGTCGTCGACATCGACTACCGCGCGGATCAATGGGACGAGGTGAGCACGTTCTCGGCGCAGATCCGATCGCTGCTGCAATCCGCGACGCTGGCCGTCGGGACGGAGGAAGAACTCGCGGCTGCGTCGGGCTCCACCGATGTCGCCGCCGGCGCGGCGACGCTGCTCGAGAGCGGCATTCAGGCGCTGATCCTCAAGCGCGGCGCGCGCGGATCCACGATTCTCCGGCCGAACATTCCGCCGGCCGACGTGACGCCGTTTCCGATCGACGTGCTGAACGTCCTTGGCGCCGGCGACGCGTTTGCGAGCGGATTCCTCTACGGCTACCTGCAGGGCTGGCCGCTCGAGCGGGCCGCCCGCATGGGCAACGCCTGCGGCGCGATCGTGGTCACGCGACACGGCTGCGCGAACTTCATGCCGACGCTGCACGAGGTCTCCACCTTCGTCGCCGAACGCGGAGGGCCGGCGCTGTGACCACGCCGCGCGTGCGCCTGACGATGGCGCAAGCTGTTGTGCGGTTCATGTCGCAGCAGCGCTCGGCGCGTGACGGCCGCGAGCAGCCGTTTTTTGGCGGCGTGTTCGGCATCTTCGGCCACGGCAACGTGGCCGGCATCGGGCAGGCGCTGCAGGAACAGCGCACCGCGATGCGTTACTACCTCGCGCGCAACGAACAGGCGATGGTGCATACCGCGGCCGCGTACGCGAAGATGCACAACCGGCTGCGCACGCTCGCGTGCACCTCGTCCATCGGCCCCGGCGCGACCAATATGATCACCGGCGCCGCGGGCGCGACCATCAACCGCGTTCCCGTGCTCCTGCTGCCCGGCGACATCTTCGCGGGCCGCGGTCCCGCGCCGGTCTTGCAGCAGCTCGAATCGAGCCAGTCGCAGGACGTGTCGGTGAACGACTGCTTCAAACCGGTCTCGCGCTACTGGGATCGGATCAATCGGCCGGAACAGATCATCACCGCGCTGCCCGAAGCGATGCGCGTGCTGACCTCATCGGCCGAGACCGGTGCGGTGACGCTGGCCCTGCCGCAGGATGTGCAGGCCGAGGCGTATGACTACCCCGCTGCACTGTTCGAGCCGCGCGTCTGGACGGTCACGCGCCCGCGCGCCGACCGCGAGCGTTTGCAGGAGGCGACGCGGCTGATTCGGGCGAGCACGCGGCCGCTCGTCGTCGCCGGCGGTGGCGTGATCTACAGCGAGGCGACCGACGCCTTACGACGCTTCGTCGACGCGACCGGCATCGCCGTCGGTGAGACCCAGGCCGGCAAGGGATCGCTGCCCGATCCGCATCCGCTGTCGCTTGGCGGCATCGGCGCAACCGGCACGCGGGCAGCCAACCTCCTCGCGCGCGATGCGGATCTCATTCTCGTCATCGGATCGCGGCTGAGCGATTTCACGACGGCGTCGAAGACCGCGTTCCAGCACGAGCGGGTGCGCTTCGTCACGATCAACGTCGCGGAGATCGACGCGGCGAAGCACGGCGCGGTGCAGCTCGTGGGCGACGCGCGCGCGGTGCTCGACGAGCTGCTGCCGCTGGTCGCCGGCTACCGCGTGGGCGCCGACTACACGGAACGCGTCGCCGTCTCGCAGCGCGACTGGCGCGCCGAGGTTGATCGGGTCTGCAATCCGCAATCGAATTCGCAATCCGCAATCCGCGATCCGCAATACGTCCAGCAAGCGCACGTCATCGGCGTGCTCCAGGACACGCTCGCGGCCACCGACGTCATCGTGTGCGCCGCCGGCAGCCTGCCGGGCGATCTCCACAAGCTGTGGCGCGCACGCGATCCGAAGAGCTATCACCTCGAGTACGGCTATTCGTGCATGGGCTACGAGATCGCGGGCGGCCTCGGCGTGAAAATGGCCGCACCCGACCGGCGGGTGTACGTGCTTGTTGGCGACGGCTCGTACCTGATGATGGCGCAGGAAATCGTCACAGCGGTGCAAGAGGGCATCGCAATCATCATCGTCCTGCTCGACAACCACGGCTTCGCAAGCATCGGGGGCTTGTCGGAGTCGGTCGGCGGCGGCGGCTTCGGCACCCGGTACCGCGAGCGCAATCCGCACACCGGCGAGCTTGACGGCGACGTGCTGCCGATCGATCTCGGAGCCAACGCGGCATCGCTCGGCGCCAAGGTGTGGCGCGCGGACACGATCGCGGTGTTCCGCGAATCGCTGACCGCCGCAGCCGGCCACAACGGTGTGGCCGTCATCGTCGTCCCGGTCGATCGCGAATCACGAGTCGGCGGATACGAATCGTGGTGGAACGTGCCAGTCGCCGAAGTGTCCACAACCCCCGCGGTCCGGGACGCCCGCGCGGCGTACGATGCCGCGCGGCGTCAGGAGCGCAACTTTTTGTGATCCGCATCGCGAACGCACCTTGCTCCTGGGGAGCGCTCGAATTCGACGCCGCCGAACAACCCGCCCCGGCATCGCAGGTCCTCGACGAGATGGCCGCCGCCGGATATGCGGGCACGGAACTCGGTGACTGGGGATTTCTGCCGACGATGCCGGCGGCGCTCGCGGCGGACGTGGGACGGCGTCATCTGGCGCTGGTCGGCGCGTTCGTGCCGATCGCGCTCGCGCGTGCCGACGCGCTTGAAGAGGGTCTGACTCGCGCCGTTCGCACGGCTCGCCTGCTCAGCGAGACGCGGCCGGCGGAGCAGGCGGGTGAAAACCCGGTGCTCGTGCTCTCCGACGACAATGCGAGCGTCCCCAACCGTACGACTCGCGCGGGACGCATCCGCGCCGAAGACGGACTGACCGCCACGGAGTGGGACGCGTTCGCGCAGCGTGCCGAGCGCGTGGCGAAGGATGTGCGCGATGCGACCGGCCTGCGCACGGTGTTTCACCATCACTGCGCCGGCTACGTCGAAACACCGCAGGAGATCGACGCGTTCCTGTCGAGAACCGATCCGGCATTGCTCGGTCTCTGTCTCGACACCGGACATCTCATGTTCGCCGGCGGCGATCCGCTCGCGGCGCTCGCGACGTACGGTGATCGCATCTGGCACGTCCATTTCAAGGACTGCGATCAGGAGCTGGCGGCGCAGTCGCGCGCCGAAGGCTGGGACTACCACACCGCCGTCCGCCGCGGAATCTTCTGCGAGCTGGGCACAGGCATGGTCCCGTTCTCCGAAATGATCGACGCGCTGCACGCACGCCACTACGCCGGCTGGATCGTCGTCGAACAGGACGTGCTGCCGGGTCTCGGAACGCCTGCGGTCAGCGCCGCGCGCAACCGCGCGTACCTGAAGCGCTTGGGTGTCTGAGGCATAATCGAACAGATGACTGTCAACGCGCCTCCCATGTACATGTTCGCGTGCGATCATCGCTGGCAGTGGGAGGAATACTTTGACGCGCACGTCGTGCCGCGCGAGCGAATCCCTCACGTCAAGCGCCTGGCCTTCGACGGTTACCTGCTGGCACGGGAGCGATCCGCCGCCGTACGGGACTACGGCGCGCTACTCGTCGACGAGTTGTACGGCTCCGAGGTGATCGCCGACGCGTTGGCGGCCGGCATCCGCGTCGCCACGCCCGCGGAGAAACCTGGCGCGGTTCCGCTGGAATGGGCGACCGATCCGTTTTTCGCCGTGCTCACCGGCACGATCGTGAAAGTCCTCGTCCGCTATCGGCCCGACGATGGCGCGGATGTGCAGGCTGGACAGTGGACGAAGCTCGACGCGCTGCAGACGTGGTGCCGCACGGCGGGCAAACCCCTCCTGATCGAAGTGATCGTCGCCCGCAAAGGCGAACCCGAGGCCGAGTTCGAAGCCACGGGCCGTCCCGGGATGCTCGCCGGTTATATCGCTGACGCGTACCGGCGCGGGTTGACGCCGGAGTACTGGAAAATCGAAGGGTCGCTCACGTCGCAGGCCGCCCGCATCATCGATGCGGCGATCGCCGCGAATCCGTCGTGCCGCCAGATCATCCTTGGGAAAGCCGCCAGTCTCGCCACCATTGATCGCTGGTTCGCGGCCTGCGCCGCCAGCGCCACAGCAGCTGGCTTCGCCATCGGCCGGTCCGTGTACTGGGAGCCGGCGGCGGCGTTCCTCGCTGGGACCACGACCGCGAAGGACGCGGCCGACGTCATCTGCAGCAACTATCTGCAACTCATCGACGCCTGGGAGCGCAGTAGAAGTTAGAAGTCAGAAGTTAAGAGTCGGAAGTCGGTATACTGCGCGCCTATGGGGAGCCTGATCGGCGACGTCCGTTACGCGCTGC
>JAYVMG010000554.1:0-2521 GCA_043759095.1 Acidobacteriota bacterium
TGTACGAGCACAAGCTCCCGATCGGCGGCCACGGCGCCGTCCTCGAGACCTCGATCATGCTCTACCTCGAGCCGATGCCCGGCGCCTGGGTGCGGCCGACGTACAAGACGATGGCCTTCGACCCGACCGGCCAGACGCCTGAACAGTGGAAGGCCGCGCGCGACGCGCGCATGGCGCGGCAGGCGGCAATCGCGGCCGGGCAGACACCGCCTCCCGCGGCCGGGCGGGGTGGTGGCGGCGGCGGACGCGGAGCGGCGGACCCGAACGCGCCACCGCGTGTTAATAACGGCGTCACCGGCGATCCGCGGCCGTCGACGAAAGAGATCGGCAAGGACTTCATCGACATCATCGTCAACAACGGCGTCAACGAGATCAAGAAGATGACCGCCGAGCGGCACGCGATGAGCTCGAAGTAACCGGGTCTGACGACAGCGGTGGGCGGCGTTCAGGCCTAGGAACCCTTCTTCCGCCACGCCACGGCCAGCGCGGCGCGATCGAGCATCGCACCGCGGAGATAGACGTTCGCGATCCGCCGCGTGTTGCGAATGTTCTCGAGCGGATTCGCGTTCAGCACGATGAAGTCGGCGCTCTTGCCGACCGCCAGCGTGCCCATGTCCGTGATCCCGAGCAGTTCGGCGGGGCGCGAGGTCGCGGCCGCGATCGCCTGCGCCGGCGTCAGTCCCAGCTGCACCCACCGCGTCATCTCGTGGTGATCCGCCCAGCCGAACGCGTGGCGCGTGGTGATGCCGGCGTCCGTGCCCAGCACGAGGCGCGCACCCGCGGCGACCATCTTCGGCACGTTGTTGGCGAGCATCGCTTCGCGTGTGGCAGCGTTCGCCCCCACCGGTCCGCACCCCGTCTGCCGAATCGTGGCAAGCGCCTGCGCCGGGTACGTCTGATCGACGAACGGATCGCCGTCGCACGCTTCACTGCGGTCGCCCAGTCCGATCACGGTCGTCCAGTACGGTTTGTTATCCTGGAGCAGCGCGATCAGTTCATCGTCGATCTTCTCGTTGCCGACGGTGTGCACGAGGACGTCGGCGCCCGCGCGCACGACGGCCTTTTGATCCGCCAGGGTGATTGCGTGCGCGTGGACCAGCATGTGGCGCGTGTGCGCTTCGTCGATCACCGCGTTGTAGACCTCCGGCGTCATCTTCGGATAGGCGCCGCGGCGATCGTCCACCCAGATCTTCACGTGCATGAGTTGCCGGCCCGCCATCATCGCGACGGCGGCACGGGCTTCGGCGGCGGTCGAGACTTCGAACACCGCGTGCAACGCGGCGGTTCCCTTCATCAGGATCGCGTCCGGTCCACCGTTGGGCGGCGCCATTCCCGGCATGAAGAAGAACCGTGACGCCGGCGCGAATGCGCCGGCCTGCTGGTCGCGCGCGAATTGCATCGACGGCTCGAGCGGGCTGCTGCCGACCGACTGGGTCGCGCCCACGCCGTAATACGCCTCGCGCTGGAGATGATTCAGCACGTTCTGCGCTGTATAGTTCTCGGCGCCCCAGCTCGTGTAGCCCTCGTAGCCGATGTGGACGTGCGCGTTGATCATCGTGGGCATCACGGTCTTCCCGCTCACATCGACACGCGGCGCGCCGGCAGGTGCGGTGACCGCGCCTCTTCGCCCAAGCGCGGTGATGTGTCCATCACGGACGAGAAACGCGCCGTCTTCAACGACCGGGCCGTCGCCGATGATCAGGCGGGCGCCTTCATACAGCACGGTGACGGACGCACCGCGCGACTGGGAATGCAGCACCAGCGAACCGATGGACGCGACAACGGCGCAGCACACGAGAATCTTCAGCTGACGCATGGGAGAACCTCCGGTCAGAGCGCATCATACGGCCTCGCGCGGGGTGACAGCATCACCAGCGCGGAAATCGGCACGTTGCAGCGCGGTCAGCTCGTCTGGTCGCCGCCCGAATGATCCACGGCCGCCAGCTCGCTGTCGAGCGCGGCGGACAGCTGCTCGAGGTCGGTGTGCGCCCGCAGGTGTTCCAGACGTGGAATGATGCTTCCCACATCGATGCCGGCGCGTTCCGCCAGCAGGCACTGCAGTTTCAGAATAGCCGTCAGCTCCTGCTCGGCCAGCAGATTGATCTGGAGGTCGAGGTGCGCGCGTTTGTCCGCCTGATGCGCCATCCGGTTCTGCGCCATCAGGACAAATCCCGTCAGCACGATGGCTTCCAGCGAAACGCCAAGGGTAAGTAAATTGAAGGGGTAACGATCGAACGTGGCGTGGCCGACGGTGTTGAAACCGATCCAGAGCACGAACCACAGCAGGTGTGCGCTGATAAATATGGGGCTGGCGACGATCGCGCTGACACCGTCGGTCATGCGCTCGAGCCAGGATCGGCGTCCACGGCTCTCGCGCTCCAGGCCCATGATGGCCCGAATGTTCTTCAGCTGTGGAGGTGACGAACCAGGAACCACGGAGTCAGGAAGTATATGCCGCAATCGCCGCATGGCGCCGCAGCGCCTCACTCGGGCTGGCGAACGTCTCGACGGCCGTCCGCCC
>JAYVMG010000555.1:0-6709 GCA_043759095.1 Acidobacteriota bacterium
GCAGGACAGCTACAAGGCGCGCGTGCTGCTGTCGGCCGCCGACTGGGATCTCCTCGACCGCGGCCGCGGCACGCGTCCGGCGCGCGACATGGTGGCCACCGACGGTCAGAAGCTGACGCTCGGCGATACGACGATCTCGATGTACATCACGCCTGGGCACACACAGGGCACGCTGTCCTATCTGATTCCGGTGAAGGACAACGGCGCGCCGCATCTGGTCGCCGAGTGGGGCGGCACGGCGTTCAACTTCCCGCGCACCGTCGACAACTTCAAGGCCTACACGGCGTCAGCGATTCGCTTTGGCGACATCGCCACGAAGGCCGGCGCCGACATCCTGATCTCGAACCACTCGGAGTACGACGGCTCGAAGACCAAGATCCCCGCGCTGAAGATCCGCAAGCCCGGGGAACCGAATCCGTACGTGGTGGGAAAAGATTCAGTGACGCGTTACATGAGAGTCGCCGAAGAGTGCTCGAAAGCAGCCGAGTTACGAACAGCGGCAAAGTAAGCACCGTCGCGCTGCGATCGCGTCCACGGTTGACGGCCACAGAGTCACAGAGACACCGAGATCCGGAGCGCACGCTGCCGACCGCAACGCGTCGCCGTCGGCCGGCAACGCCGGCCGAACAGCGCTCGTGATGAGCGACGCCGCCGCTTCGCGGTTGGCGACGCGTTCAGCTCTGTGTCTCGGCGGCTCTGTGGCGTGTTATTTCGGCGGGTGCGCGAACTAGGTATTCGACGCGAGCCGCCGCATCCCGCGAAGCCATCGATCGTGATCGGCGGCTTTGCGGCGCACGAACTCCGCGACTTCTTGGTGCGGCAGGATGAGGAATCGTTCCGCCTCGATCCCCTTCACCACATCGTCGGCCACCTGCTCGGGCTCGAGCGCGGAATCCAGGAGGAACGAACGAGGCGTGCCTTCCACTTCGGCGCGGCGCAGCATGTCGGTGCGCACCCCTTGCGGGCAGAGCGCGGACACCGTGATCCCGCGATCGCCGTACGTCATCGACAGCCACTCGGCAAACGCGAGCGACGCGTGCTTGGTCACCGCGTAGGTCGCTGACTGTGGGTGCGTCAGCAGGCCGGCAGCCGATACGGTCTGGAGCAGATAGCCGCCGCCGCGTTCGATCATGTGCGGCACCACAGCGCGCGCAGCGTAGACATGGGCCATGACGTTGACGTCCCAGCAACGCGCCCATTCCGCGTCAACGGTGTGCTCGTCACCGTTGACCGCGATGCCGGCGTTCGAGCAGAACAGGTCGATGCCGCCATGCGCCGCGATCGTCTGTGTGACGAGCCGGACGACGTCCGCTTCGCGCGACACATCCGCCGTGATCGCCGTCCCGCCGATTTCGTCCGCTACCTGCTTCGCGGTCGCGGCGTTCATGTCGGCGACAACCACCGCCTTCGCGCCCTCGGCCGTGAACCGGCGGCACAACGCGCGGCCAATCCCCGTGCCGCCGCCCGTGACAACGACGACTTTGCCTGTGATCTTCATCTGAGACTTGAGACTTGAGACTTGAGACTTCAGACTTCAGACTTCCGACTTCATCCACGCCTGCAGCTTGTCGACGTCCTTCTTCACCGTCCGCGACGCCGCGAAGAGCACGACCGCGAGCACCGACGCGAGAATCGGCACGATGTACATCGCCTCATGCAGACCCGCGGCGCGGTACGGCTCGAGCGCCTTCAGGTTGAATCCCTTCGACTCGCCGACAAGACTTCGCAACTCCGCCATCATGATGGAACCGAACGGCAACGGCGCGACCGCGCCCGCGGCGCTCGCCTTCTGAAACGTGAAGTAATCGCTCGCGAGACCCGTGCCCACGGGTCCCATCGACGCGCCCAGCACGTACATCGCGAAGAAGTACAACGCCATCGCGGTCCCGCGCAGCGACGGCTCGACGACGTCATGAATGGTCGAGTAGACGGTCGAGTAATACGCGAACATCACGCCGACGCCCAATCCCATCAGCAGCGCGAAGCCGAGGACGTCGCCGGCCGGTCGCCCGAGACCCAGAAACATCAGCGGCGTGCAGATGACGATCGCCGCGGTGCCGACAATCAGCCGGCCGTCCACGCGCTTGGCGTACAAACGATCCGCCAGCCACCCGCCAATCGTGAGCCCGCCGATGCCGGAGAACCCGTACACGCACGCCGCCACCCACCCGGCGTTCACGAAACTCATGTGATGGAAGCGCGCCAGAAACGGCGACACAAACGCGCCGAGCGCGTACATGTTGAAGTTGTGCAGGGCTCCCGACAAAATGATCCATCCCATGGTCGGAATCGACAGGACGAGCATGTAGGGGTTGCCGGGACGGCAGCGCTCGCCGACGGCGTGTTCTTCGAGCGTGCCACGCGGCGGCTCGGTCATGCTCCAGGCCGCAATCGCGCACAGAATGCCGGGGACCGCGGCGATGTAGAACGCGTTACGCCAGCCCCAGTTCTGCAGAATCCAGCCGCCCGCGCCGTTTGCCAGACCGAGACCGAGAGGCAGGCCAAGCATCCAGACAGCGATCGCGCGCGCGCGCGCCGTGGACGGATAGAGATCGCCGATCAGTGAAGTCGATGCGGGCGAGCAGGTGGCCTCGCCAACGCCGACGCCGAGGCGCGCGACGATCAACTGAGAGAAGCTGCGCGCGACGCCGGACATCGCCGTCAGCAGACTCCAGACCAATACGCCGAACGCCAGAATTTTCCGGCGCGCGATCCTGTCCGACAAGCGCCCGAGCGGCAGGCCGACGACGGCGTAGAGGAGGGTGAAGACGGTGCCGAGCAGACCGAGCGCGGTGTCGCTCAGCGCCCACTCGCGTCGAATGCCTTCCCCAACGCCGCCGAGCAACTGGCGGTCGAAGAAGTTCATCAGGTTGATCGCGAAGAGCACCGCGAGCGCATACCCGGAACCGGACATGAGTCCTCCTGCCCCGAGCCCTAACCCGGATAATTCATGAAGGGGCCGATTCTGTAGAGACACAAAAGCCTCCGCATGGTACAAAGCCGTTGCCAAACGAGCTGTTTCCCACGACGGAGGCCTTTGCTTGCGCGACGAGACCATACCACAGACTGTCCTGTTCCAAGACCTCTTCAAGACACCGCTCGTCGCGACGTTCGATCAGCCCCACGCGAGCTCGGATGGCGGCGCGATCCTGCTCAAGGCCGCAGAAGCGCGCTACGGGTTGATCGATGGCTTCCTGCGATGCCTCGTCGATGATCGGCAGCCGGGGAAAGTGCGGCACACGCTCGCGGAGCTGCTGGCCCAACGCCTCTACGGGATCGCCTGCGGCCATCCCGATGCGAACGACGCTGATCGACTCGCGGACGACCCGATTCACAAGCTCCTGCTCGGACGCGATCCCTTCGACGGCGACTCGCTGGCCTCGCAACCGACGATCTCGCGCTTCGAAAACCAGGTCGGTTGGTCCGAGCTCCATGCGATGGGGCGCGCACTCGGCACGTGTGTGATCCACCGGCATCAGCAGCGGCTCCATGGGCGCGCCCGACGCATCACGATCGATCTCGACCCGACTGAGGATCCGACCCACGGCGCGCAGCAACTCACCTTCTTCAACGGGCACTATGACGCGTGGTGCTATCTGCCGCTGCTGGCCTTCCTCACCTTCAACGACGAAGTCGAGCAGTACCTGTGTGCGGCGCTCCTCCGTCCCGGGAATGCGCCGGCGACGCAGGGCGCGATCGGGACGCTGGACCGCCTGCTCGCCCGGCTGCGGAGCGCGTTTCCGCGGGCCCGCTTTCTGGTGCGCCTGGATGGCGGGTTTGCGACGCCGGCGCTGTTCGAGTTTCTCGACGCCGAGCCGGGCCTCGACTATGTCGTCGCCATGGGCGAAAACGCCGTGTTGACCCGGTGCGCGGAGTCGGCGATGGTCGTCGCCCGGGCGCAGAGCGAGGCCAGCGGACAGACCGAACACGTGTACACCGAGACGCGCTACGCCGCCGGCACCTGGACGCCCGCCCGCCGCGTGCTGATCAAAGCCGAAGTGGTGCGGCTTCCGGGCCGGGACCCGCGGGACAATGCGCGGTTCGTCGTCACGAATCTCCGGCAGACGCCCCGCTTCGTGTACGCGCGCGTCTACTGCGCCCGCGGCGACATTGAAAATCGGATCAAGGAACTCCACCACGGCCTGCAGATCGGGCGGACGAGTTGCTCGCGCTTCTGGGCTAATCAACTCCGTGTGCTCCTCACGGCGGCCGCGTACGTCCTCATGCAGGAACTCCGGTTGCGGGCCGCCCGCACCGCCTGCGCTCGCGCGCAGGTGACCACACTGCGTCAGCGCCTGCTCACGCTCGGCGTCCAGGTCGTCCGCTCGGTGCGCCGGATCGTCCTCCACCTGCCGACGTCAACCCCGTTCGTCGACGCGTGGGGTCACATCGCCCGCGCCCTCGGCGCCCGCACCGGATAACTCACGCCGCGTCGCGCCGCCCACCGGTCGCCATGGCGGAGCTGTGGGCGGATCTCGTCGCGGGACCCACGCGCGGTGTGACGTCGCGTCGCGCCCGCCTCCGCGGCGTCGCGATCGGCGGGCATTCGCCCCTTTTGCGATACGATCACCAACGCCCTTACTGCAATCGGCCCCTTCATGAATAAAGCGGGCTAAGCCCTGAGCCCTAAGCCCTTCTTAAAGCGGATAGCGTCCAGCGTCGATGACGGTGTCCGCGATTCGTCGGCGCGCAGCGATCGCGTCGATGCCGGCGTAGAAGACCAGCCGCTGCACACCCGCGGCAAGCGCGCTGTCGGCTGTGCGTGTGTGAAGGGCCGCGACGACTTGACGCGCCGCCGCCGCGACGCGGTCCGCCGCGTCGTTCGTATACACGGACGCGATGTCCACGGCGAGAGCGGCGCGGCCATCGCCGCTGGCGACCATCTTCTCCGCCCGCGCAATCGCGCTTTCCACCGCGTAGGCCTCGATGATGACGTCGGCGATCTGCGCGAGCACTTCCTGCTCGTCCTTCAGCGTGTCGCCGTACGCCGCCGACGCGCTGCCAAGCAGGGCGATTGAGAGCTGCTTCAGCCTCGCGACGAACTCGCGTTCGCCACCCAGAGGGGACTTCGAGCTGCCCGCCTTCGCGCCTTCGGCGCTTCGGACGGGCCCGCCGTAGCTCGACGGATCGTGCTCGAGCGAAGGCGGGGGGGCTCCCGCGAGCGCTGCTCGCGCGCCTTCCGCATTGAACAGCTGCGGCTGCTGCTTGAGCAGGCGCGACGGCACGAGCATCCGGTTGATCTCGTTCGTGCCCTCGTAGATGCGCGTGATCCGGGCGTCGCGATACATGCGCTCGAGCGGAAACTCGCGTGAGTAGCCGTTGCCGCCAAACACCTGCAGGCCTTCGTCCACGGCCCACGCCAGCGCTTCGCTCGTCCACACCTTGTTGATCGAGCACTCCACCGAGAACCCTTCGATCGTCTTCAGGACGAGCGGGCCGTCCGCGCGGTCGCCCGCCTCGATCGCGCGGTCGACGTCGCCAAGCGTGCGATACGACATCGCGTCGCCGACAAATCCGCGAACCGCCATGCCGGCCAGCTTCTGCTTGATCAGGCCGAACTCGCAGATGGCCTTGCCGAACTGGCGGCGCTCTTTGGCGTACTTCACCGCGTGATTCAGCGCCATGCGGACGCCCGACATGTTGCGCGCGCCGAGTTTCACGCGGCCGAAATTCAGCACGTTGAACGCGACCTTGTGGCCCTGGCCGATCGTGCCGAGGACGTTCTCGACCGGCACCTTGACGTTATCGAGCATCAGGGCGGTCGTGGACGATCCGTCCAGTCCAAGCTTGATCTCGTCGCGGCCGCTGACGACGCCCATGCTGCGCTCGACGAGGAACGCGGTGAACTTGTCCCCGCCGACCTTGGCGAAAATGGTGAACAGATCGGCGAAACCGCCGTTCGTGATCCACATCTTCGTGCCGGTCAACTCGTAGTGGCGGCCATCGGCGGTCAGCGTCGCGGTGGTCCGGGCTGCGAGGGCGTCGGATCCGGACGAAGGTTCGGTGAGAGCGTAGGCGCCGATCAATTCACCGCTGGCGAGCCGCGGCAGGTAGCGGGCCTTCTGCTCGTCCGTCCCGAAGTAGACGAGCGGCAACGTGCCGATCGACGTGTGCGCACCCAGAGATCCGCCAAACGACGGATTGATCGCGATCTGCTCGCCCACGTACGAGGCGCTGATCAGATCGAGACCGAGGCCGCCGTACGCCGGAGGAATCTCGAGGCGCAGCAGATCGAGCTCGCTGGCCTTCTTCAACAGCTCCCGCGTCAGCGCCCAGTCGTGGTGATAGAGCTTCTCCACCACCGGCAGCACTTCCTTGTGCATGAATTCGGAGGCAGTCTGCCCGAACAGCCGCTGCTCGTCGCTCAAGTCTTCGCGAACGAACACCTCGTCTGGTCTGGCCGTCGAGGTGAGGAACTGTCCGCCGCTTCCGCTGACCGGTGCCTGTGCCGTTGTCTGTGCCATGTCGAAACGCTCTTGGAAACGGGGGTGGTTGACGGGTCTAGCGGGTCGGAAGTATAAGCCTGACAACGTGCCAACCATCAATGAATTGTTCAGACTCGACGGGCGAATCGCGATTGTCACCGGCGGATCGCGCGGCATCGGCCAGGAGATGGCCGAAGGACTGGCGGAGGCCGGCGCCTCGCTCATGCTATGCGCGCGGCGCGAGGAGTGGCTCACACCGACCGTTGCCAAAATGCGCAAGCAGG
>JAYVMG010000556.1:0-6692 GCA_043759095.1 Acidobacteriota bacterium
CGAGACAGGCGGTCCCGGCTCGAGAGAGGCCGCGCGGATGTCGCCGCGGAACACCGCCAGCAATCTGGCGGCCTACGTGCCGACGCTCGGCGCCGTACCGCTGGACTTCCAGCCCGGCGCGAAATGGCAGTACAGCGCGCTCGCGGGCATCGAGACGCTTGGCCGCGTCGTGGAAATCGCGTCGGGCCAGACCTTCGATCAGTTCCTGCAGAAGCGCATGTTCGAACCGCTCGGGATGAAGGACACGGCGTTCTTTCCGACCGACGATCGTATGCCGCGGGTCGTCACGTTGTACGAACGGCGGCCGCCGGCTCCGCTCACACGAACCGACACACCGGCCTGGCTCGCGACGAAGACGCTGTTCTCCGGCGGCGGCGGACTGTGGTCTACAGCAGAGGACTACATGCAGTTTGGGCAGATGCTGGTGAACGGCGGTCAGTTGAACGGGAAGCGCTTGCTCAGCCCGAGGACCGTGGACCTGATGGGGTCGAACCACGTCGGCGATCTCTACACTGGCATCGGCCAGCAGTTGAAGGGCATGGGTTTCGGCCTCACCGTCGAAGTTGTGATGGACGGCGTTTCGGCGAACCGTCGCGAGTCGAACGGCAGCTTCGGGTGGGACGGCGCGTTCGGCACGCACTTCTGGGTCGATCGCAAAGAGCAACTCGTCGGCCTGCTGATGGTGCAGGAATCAAACGGTCAGCTGATGCGCGACTTCGAAAACGCGGTCATGCAGGCGATCGTCGAATGACGGTGATGCCGGCGATCGTGGAATGAGTAGGGGCCGACCCGTGTGTCGGCCCGGGGCGCCTGTCGTCTACTTGAGTCCGTCGACGACGAAGAGTTCCGAGAGCAGCCGGGGATACCCGTAGACGTAATGGTCGCCGTCCGGCGCGAAGATGACGCCGCCGATCGACGTGACGCCGTCCATGTCGCCCGGTGCGAGCGTCGCCACAGGCGTGCGCTGGCCTGATGCGAGATCCAGACGAGCCACGTTGACCGGCTGCGTCCGGCTCCAGACCAGAATCCCGCGCGAATCAGCCAGCCAGCCGGCCACCGCATCGTCCTTCTGCAGTCCGACGTCGCGGAGTGGTCCGCCGTCCATCGGAAACAATCGCCGCACGCCATCGGCGCCGGCGACAATGAGCCACTTTCCATCTGGCGAGATGAGGCCACCGGAGAGGCCTTCGGGTGTAATCGGCGTCGGTGCGCCGCTGGCCATGCTCATTTCGTACGAGCGATCTTTCTTGCCTTTCTCGTGTCCGGTGAGCAGGAGGCGTTGGCTATCTGGAAACCAGCGGGCGCGGACGACTTTCTCGATCGGAGCGACGTCGGGTGTCCGGACAGCGCCGGGCCCGGTCGGCAGGAGCTGCAACGAGTTCCCGTCGAACTTGAACGCGGCCACCCACTTCCCGTCCGGCGACACCGCTTCGGCCTGACCGTCAGCGAGCCGGATGGCCGGCGAGCCGTCGGTCTGCCTGATGTAGACGCCGTATTTTTCGCCCGCGCCTTCGCCGCTCTCGGTGAACGCGAGCAGGCGCGCATCGCGCGACAGCGTGAGCGCATTGGCCCAGTCGAACCACGACAGCTTGCGCTGGAACTTCTCCGAGAGCGACCCGAAAATCGTCTCGGATCGCATGGTCGTGCCGGAGAGCAGCACGCGGCCGTCCGGCGCGATGTCCTCGAGGGTCAGCCGTTGCGGCGCGCGGTAGACGAGACGTTCGACGCCGCTCATCGTGACCGCCCACACGGCGCGCAGCCCGCCGGCTTTCGTCGCGGTGAACCAGACCTCGCGGCCGTCGCGTGACCATGCCGCACCCTGGATGCTCAGCCAGCCCGACGACAGCGTGCGCCGCTGGCGCGACGCATCGACGACTTCCACGTCCCCTTCATCACCGCCGATGGGATGGCTGATGAATGCCACGTGCGCGCCATCCGGCGAAACGCGCGGGTCGCTCAGCCAGAAGGGCGCCGAGTACAGCGCCGTGCCTATGGGAAACTCCAGCTGGAAGTTGAGTTGGTCCTGGCGGATCACGGCGAGCTGCTTGCCGTTCGGGCTGAAGTCGGCATTCACGGTCTGCTCGATCATCTCCCGCGCGGCGCCGCCCGCGAGCGGCGCCCGCGCCAGCGTGCCGCTGACAGCGAACACATTTGACGTTTCGGGTTTGAGCGCCACGGCCATTTCGCCCGCGGACGACACCGCCAGCAGATTAGCCGGCGGCAGATTGACGGCGCTCGACTCGGAGCTGTCTTCCCGCACGGTGAACAAAACGAGCGGACGCCCCTCCCACGCCGCGGCGTAGACAACCGTCTTCGGGTCGGGTGTAAAGCGCGCGCCGCGAACCGTGCCGGAACGAAATGTGAGCTGCCGGATGGTCGGCTGCGATGGAGCGGATGTGCCGCGCCCGCGTCCGGCCACGTACCCGCCGGCCGCCATAACTGCCGCGACTGCGACCGCCGCGGCCACCGTTCCGGCTCGGCTCGGCCGCGGCGACGCAGGCACCGCCTCCATCCTGGACGATGACGACGTGCTGATGTTCGACACGGCGTCGAGCGCGAACGAGAGGTCGCGCGCTGACTGGAAGCGCTCGTCGCGTTTCTTCTCGACGCAGCGCCGGACGATACGCTCGAGCGCCGGCGACGCGCCGCTGGTCGTGGTCACCATCTCGGGCGGATCTTCCCGCAGGATCGCGCTCATCGTTTCGACGGCGGTCTTGCCGTGGAAGGCGCGGGCGCCCGAGAACATCTCGTAGATCACGGCGCCGAGGCTGAAGATGTCGGATCGCGCGTCCACCGGTTCGCCGCGCAACTGTTCCGGCGACATGTAGCCGACAGTGCCGAGCACGAGGCCTGGCGTCGTGCCGCCGCCGTCCAGTGTGGGAGCGAGCGACTGGCCGGCTCCGCCCGTCAGGTCGCTGCTGGCCAGCTTCGCGAGGCCGAAGTCGAGGATCTTCACGCGTCCGTCGCGGGTGACGAAGAGGTTCTCGGGCTTCAGGTCGCGATGGACGATGCCTTTTTCGTGTGCGGCGGCCAGGCCGTTGGCGATCTGGATCGCGTAGTCCACAGCCTTGCGCGCCGGCAGCGCGCCGCCGGCGAGCGCTTCGCGCAGCGTCTGGCCTTCGAGCAGCTCGGACACCACGTACGGCACGCCGTTGTCGGCGCCGACGTCATGCACGACGAGGATGTTGGGATGGTTCAGCGCGCCGGCCGACTGCGCTTCGAGCGTAAAGCGGCGCAGCCGTTCCTCGTCGGCGACGAAGGACGGAGGCAGCACCTTGACGGCGACGTCGCGATTGAGGCGCGTGTCGCGCGCTTTGTAGACTTCGCCCATCCCGCCCGCGCCGAGCGGGGAGAGGATTTCGTACGGACCGATGCGGCTGCCGGCGGTGAGGGCCACACCGTTGGATTATATGGGCGGAGCCACCGCCCGGATCGGATTAGTCCGCATAAACGGCGTAGTGGTGAGGAATCGGGCTCCGGCCCCCAGGAAGGCGCCCTCCGACGCGATCGGTCAGCGCTACGCGACTGCTCAGGCGTGAATGCCGGCACGATTGCCATTTCGGACGCTCCCCGCCCAACGTCAAGTGACCGGAATGTCCAACTCGACGTAGCTGCCAGGCATCGCGGCGTTGACGGCGGCAACGACGAGCGCGACGCGCAACCGTAAGACGGGCCATTGCGCATTGCCGAGCACGATAATTGCGATCGCGCGGCCGGTCAGATTCTGTTGGTAGCGAATGTTCTTGTCCGTGGTGATCAGCACGTCAAAGCCGGCGGCTTCGGCAGCGGCGAGCAAGTCGCCATTCTTGAAGGTGTCCCAGCCCTGCGCTTTCGCCTCGCGGACGGTGTGCCCAGCCAGGAAGGATTGCAGCGGTGCGGGTGTGCCGTGGTCGAAGAGGATGCGCATCAGCGCCCGGACACAGGCGCTTCAAGACTCCGCGCGGCGAACTCAATGACGGTCTTCACTTGTTCCGGCGTCACGTCGAACCATTCGACGATCTCGTCGATGGTGGCGCCCGCTTCGAGATTGTCAAAGACGATGGACACCGGCATGCGCGTGTTCCTGAACACCCACGCCCCACTGACCTTGCCTGGGATGCTCTCGACCGCCGGGCACTGGGACCAATCGAGCAGAGCCATGGTTCGTTCCTTCCGAGTTTCAGTGTAAGGCATCTCGCCTCCGTCGTCACATCGCGCGGCCTCACTTCTCCGCGGGGCCCCGGGGAGGTTCTCCTAGTTGTAGATAAACCCTTCGCGACTAGGCAGGACCAACCCGGCGGTTGCAAGCGTGCCGCGCGTGAAACCGGGTGATCAGCCGGCCGCACCTCAACGGGATGCGGTGCGGCGCGATGGATCTCCCTGATACGCGATGCGCCAGATGCGGCCCTTCTGCGAGTCCGCCACGTACAACGCGCCGTCGGGGCCCTCAGCAATTCCAATCGGTCGGTATCTGGCTGGCCCGGGAGTGGCCGACGAGGGATCGAACGCCGCGAACCCGTCGGCAAACACCGCCTGCGCGCCTGGCTTGCCGTTGCGATCGAACGGCACGAAGACGACGTTGTAGCCGTACTTGTTCTGCGTGCCGTGGAGAACCACGAACGCTCCGCCGCGATACGCCCCGGGGAACGCCTTGCCGGAGTAGAAGACCAGATCCACCGGAGCCGAGCGGCGCGAATGAAACGTGACGACAGGCGTCGAATAGGCACCGGGCGCCGGCGACTTCCTGCCGTCGCCACCGTACTCGGGCGATATGAGGCGCGCGTTCTTCACACCATCGTAGTACGTGTACGGCCAGCCGAAGTCGGTCAGTTTTGTAATGCGATGCAGCTCGTCGGCGATGTGGAAGTCGTCGTCAGCGCTGACGAGATCCGGCCAGAGTCGGCTCGTATGTCGCGGCCGTGCATGATCCCGTACAGATGGCCATCGGCCGGTGACCAGTCGAGGGAATCGATGTCGCGGATGCCTGTCGCCCACTTCTCACCTGCGGCCGGGAATTTCTGACTGACCTTGTTCGCATCAAACCGCCACACACCCGCGCGAGTCGCGAGATCCGGACACGGCTTCACGCCGATAGGAGGCGTCGACGACAGCGGTCTCCCGGGCGGCGGCTGCGTCTGCTCGGTACACAGGTTCGCGGACCCGTCGAGCGCGACGAACAGGTTGCCCTTGCCGTCGAACGCAATCGGACGGTTCACGCGATTGAAGCCGGGATGGGAAGCCGGCATGCCGTCGACGATCAGGTCCGGATCGCTGGAGGGCACCAACTCGCTGCCACGGAACGTGAACCGGTGCACGCCTGACGGGGTGCTCGCGTAGAGCCGATCGTCGTGGAACCGGATGCCGGTGCCGCCGTCGACCGTCCCGAAGTGTTCGGTCCGGTCAACATGATGGCTGGCATCGAGATGCAGCGCGACGATGCCGCCCCCCTTCCCGTCCGGGTTCTGCGGCGTGGAGACGTAGATGTTGCCGTTGCCGCGGACGGCGAGATGGCGTATCGCGCCCAGACCTTCAGCGACGACGCTCGCGTGAAAGCCGGGCGGCAGCGTCAGACCATCGGGTTCTGTGCCGGCCGCAAACGCCACCGCCGACGCCGCAATCAGAATCGCACCAAACATCTTCATGCCGTCCCTCTTCTTCTCACCCTCATTGTGGGTCGTCAGTCCAAATCCTAACTGGATTTCTCCAGGCATTGACAAAGAAGTAATCCGAGTCGAGGCCGACCGGGGACTCCGAACTTCTGTTACCCGGGCGGATTGCTTAAACCCTTTGCGACTAGGCGGGACCTATCGGCCGAGAACGCGGATTCGTCCGCTCCTGCGCCCGTCGGCGCAAATCCTCGCGCGAGCGCTTCAAAGTCCTTCAGCCCTACGCTGAGGAACCAGAACGATCCGTTGTTGAAGATGTAACTTAAGCAGAGGATGATGCTCGTCGAGCGGATTGAAGAGACGCCCGCGGGGCTGATGGCGCCCCGCGGGATCTCGTGAATCCGTTCGATGCTCTAGGAGAGCGTCTGCGCGACCTTCAGAAGAATCGCCGCCTGTGCGGCCGTCAACGACTGGCCGCTCTGATTGGTGACGTCCCGCACGAACTTGTTCAAGTGCGCGCCGCGAGCATTGGCGTTCGGGGCGTTCGCCGCCAACACTAGTGTCGCGTTGAGGCTCGACGTCACACTAGGACTTGTGGAGAACGAGCTGACGAGCGACTGCAGGGACGAGCTCGTCGCGGCCTTCACGGTCATCGTCACGGTCGCAGTCGTCGTCATGTAGTTGCCCACGTCACTCGGCGTGAATATCACCGCCAAGATCTGTGCCCCGGGTGCCAGCACCGCTCCGCTCATGGGCGAGTAAGCAAACGTGCCAGGTACGTTGGCTGTCGCGTCAAGTTGCGCTGCGCTGAGGGCCGTGCCATACGAGATGGATGCGGGCGTCGGCCAGCTGATCGTGGGTGTCGCCTTCGTGACCGTCAAGGTTACGGTCGTCGTCGCCGTCGTGTAGTCCCTCGCGTCGGTCGGCGTGAAGACGACCGACAGTGGCTGCGCGCCGACCGACAGCACCGCGCCCGCCGCCGGCGAGTACGTGAACGTGCCTGGCACCGAGGCCGTCGCATTCAACTGCGTCGCGCTGAGCACGGTGCCTGTGGGAACGCCGGCCGGCGCCGCCCACGAGAGAACCGCGGTGGCCTGCGCGATCGTC
>JAYVMG010000557.1:0-16789 GCA_043759095.1 Acidobacteriota bacterium
CGTGAACGAACCGGGATTGACCCACGGTGTCGACGGCGACTCGATTGTGTTGTGACCGATCGCTGCGATCGGCAGATTCGGCCCGCCGATCATCGGCGCCGTCGCCTGCCCTGAGTCTGTCGAAGGGAGCGGCTGATAGTGCACGTCCCACGTGAACCGATGCATTCCCGCCGCGGCAGACAGCGGCGTCAGCGTGCGGAACCAGTACGGTGGAATCGTGACGGTGGCCGGATCCGGCGTGAAGACCGTGTCCGTACTGGAGTACTTGCGCACCGGCTTGCCGTCGCTGCCGAAGATTTCCAGCGTCACCGGCCCGGATGCGGCGGACTTCAGGTAGTAGTTGATGATGGCGCCCTCGGGTGGATTCGGCGCCGTCGATTCGTCAGGCGGCATCGGCGTATCGGTGTTCATGTTCCACCGCACGCGCAGGGCCGGTTCCGGTTTGAACAGGATCACCTCTCGCTCGGCTAAAGTCGTCGCGCTACTGTCGGCGATCTCGCGCAGCGGCGTGATGTCGTCGAGGATCCAGATGCCGCGCCCATGCGTGCCGACGACGAGGTCATCGTCTTTGATCACCATGTCGCGCACCGATGACGCGGCCATATTCAGCCGCAGCGACTGCCAGTGATCGCCATCGTCGAAGGACACATAGACCTGCGTCTCCGAGCCGGCAAACAGGAGCCCCTTCCGTTTCGGATCCTCGCGCACGACGCTGACCGGCGCGCCGCCGGGAATCCCGCTGACGATCTCTTTCCACGTCTTGCCGCCGTCGTGCGTGCAGTAGATGTGCGGATTCATGTCGTCGAGGCGAAGGGTGTTCACCGCCGCGTACGCGGTCAGCGGATCGAAGCGGCCAGGATCGATGGTGAACACTTTCATGAACGCGGACATCTGCGGCGGCGTCACGTTCGACCAGTGCGCTCCACCGTCAGCCGTCGTCGCGATCACGCCATCGTCGGTGCCGATCCAGATCCGGTTGATGTCGCGGTAGGACGGACCAATCGAGTAAATCACTTGCGCGGGAATCGAGCCGCGCTCGTGCGACCGCACGCTCGCCGCGTAAGCGCCAACGCTGTTCGGCACGTCCCACGTCTCACGCGTCAGGTCCGGGCTGATCTGCTTCCAGTTGATCCCGCCGTCGAGCGTCTTCCACAACACGTTGTTGCCGTAGAACAGCGCGTGCGGATCGACGGTCGAGAACACGACCGGCTGCGTACGCACGGTGCGATAGGCGGGCCTGGCCGCCGGGCCGCCGCGCCCGCGCCCGCCGCCGCGTCCCGTTTCGACCGGACCGACGCTCGACACCTGCCCCGTGCGGCGATCGTAGCGCGTCACCTTGCCGCCGTAGACGAGATCCGGATCGAGCGGATCAGGCGCCGCGTATCCGTACTCTTCCACGCCGACCGGATGCCAATCGCGAAACGTGATCTGTCCGTCGTTACCTCGGCTCGCCACGCACACAGACCCGCTGTCCTGTTGCCCGCCGCAGACGCGGTACGGGAACGCGTTGTCCGTCATCACGTGATACAGCGCCGCCGTCGGCTGCGTGAACCACGAACTCCACGTCTGCCCGCCGTTCAAGGTGACGACGGCGCCCTGATCGACGACGAGCAGCATGATGTTCGTGTCGTTCGGATTCCACCAGAGATTCTGGTTGTCGTCACCGCCGGGCGCGCCCTTGAACGGCACGAACGTCTTGCCGCCGTCGGTGGACTTGTGGCTGACCACGTCGGTGACGATCAGCGTGTCAGCGTCTTTCGGGTTCACGTGCGGAACCACTTCGTTGATGCGGCTCGTCGGTCGCCGGTCGGTCGTGCTACGCACCCACGTCTCGCCTGCATCATCGGAGCGATACAAGCCTGTGCCGCTACCGGCCGCTTCGACCGTCGTGTAGATCCGCCGCGGATTGCTCGGCGCGATCGCGAGTTCGGCGTCGACGATTCCGTCCGGCAGACCCTGCTTCAACTGTTTCCACGTGGTGCCGCCATCGATCGATTTGAAGATGCCGCCGTTGGCGCCGTCCCACGCGCCGTTCTCCCACGGACCCTGACGCTGTTCCCACAGCGTCGCGTAGACGATGTCAGGGTTGGAGGGATCGATATCGACGTCCTTGCCGCCGGTGTTCTCGTCCTTGAAGAGCACGCGATCGAACGTCTTGCCACCGTCGGTTGAACGGAAGATCCCACGTTCCTGATTCGGACCGTACGGATGACCGAGCGCCGCCACGAACAGGCGATCCGGGTTCTTCGGATCGATGGCAATCTTCGGAATCTGTTGCGCGTCGCGCAGGCCAAGGTGCGTCCATGTCTGACCCGCGTCCGTAGATTTGTACATGCCGTCGCCCACCGACAGGTCCGGCCGCGGCAGCCCTTCCCCGCTTCCGACGTAGATCACGTTGGGATCGGACGGCGCGACCGACACCCAGCCGATCGATCCGGTTCCCTGGTCGTCGAAGATTGGCTTCCACGTGCGGCCCGCATCCGTGGTTTTCCAGACGCCGCCATTCGACATGCCGATGTAGAACGTGTACGGCTGGCTGGGCACGCCGGCCGCGGCCTTCGTCCGCCCGGCGCGATACGGACCGATGTTGCGCCACTGCATCTCTGCGAAGAGACTCGGACTCACCAGAGGCGCCTGCTGCGCGGGAAGCGAAACGATCAGGGAACCGGCGAGGAGGACGGTGAGTGCGATCAGGGACGCGAGGCGGCGTGGTGACATGGTCACATTCTAACTATTCCCAGCGGAACACTTTCGCGGACAGCGCCGTGCATACGAGGCACACGACGGCGAGCGCCGCGACGTCGCCCAGGTGCGCGGACCAGGCCTCGCCCTTCCAAATCCCCTGCAGCAGGGAGACGGCGTACGTGAGCGGGAGGGCGCGCGCCACCGCCTGCAGTCCTGGCGGCAATGCCGAGACAGGAACAAAGAGCCCCGAGAGGCCGAGCATCGGATAGAGAATCACCGCTCCGATCGGCTGGGCAAAGCGCGCCGTGGGGACGATGCTCGCGATGACGAAGCCGACCGAGAGAATACTCAACGTGCTGATCAGCAGCGCGGCCGCGAAGCCAGCGAGCGGCGCATCGACCGCCACCGGGTAATAGCGCTTGCCGGCCAGCACCATCAGGATCATCGTGACCGCGGTCAGCATCAGCTTGACCAGAACATGCGCGGCGAGAATCGTTGGCGGACGCAACGGCGTGGCGCGCAGCCGCTTGAGGATTCCGCCCTCGCGATAGATCGAGATGATCGTCACCAGCGAGAGCACTGTGCTGATCGCGATCAGCATCGACGCGAACACCGGCAGGTCCACGCGCAGCAGGCTGCTGTCGGCGAACGACGGCGCGGCGCGCCGGCTGCCGCCAGCCAGGCGTCCCAGCCCCACGAAGATCACGACCGGGATCAGGATCGTGCCCAGCGCGCCCAGCGGCTCCCGGATGAAGATCTTCATCTCGAGCCAGGTCAGCTTGAACAGTCCACGCCACATGGGATACGACCTCAATCCCGAATCGAGTGACCGGTGACGGTGAGGAACACATCCTCGAGCGTCGGCAGCACCGTGCGGAAATCGGTGACGCGGATCCGGTGCTCGGACAAACACTGGATCACGTCGGTGACGAAGTCGTCGCCGCGGCCGCGAATCGTGACGCGATCGCCTCCGCGCGAGACGGCATCGACGCCGGGGACCCGCCGAAAGCGATCGTCGGCCTCGAGGTCACTCGTCGCAAGTTCGACCGCGCGTTCGGGACAATGACGGGCGACCAGCCGCTCGGGAGTGTCGATGTCGATGATGCGGCCGTGATCGATGATCGCCACGCGATCGCAGAGCCGCTCGGCCTCTTCCATCAGGTGGGTCGTGAGAAACACCGTCTTGCCTCGATCGCGGATGCCGCGCACCAGCTCCCAGATGGTGCGTCGCGACTGCGGATCGAGCCCGGTCGTCAACTCGTCGAGAAAGACGATGTCGGGATCATTGATGAGCGCCATGGCAATGAAGAGGCGCTGCTTCTGCCCGCCGGAGAGCGTCATGAACCAGGCGTCGCGCTTCTCCGCCAGGCCGAGCTGCTCGAGCAGGCGGTCGCCGTCGATCGTCTGCTTGCGGTACAGCGACGCCCAAAGATCGACCGCTTCCCACACCTTGATCCGCTTCTGCAGCTGCGCCTGCTGCAGCTGCACACCGATGCGCTCCTGGAGTTTGTACACGTCGCGCACCGGATCGAGCCCGAGCACCGAGATCGTTCCGCGATCCGGCCTCCGCAATCCCTCCACGCACTCCATCGTCGTCGTCTTGCCAGCGCCGTTGGGGCCGATCAGGCCGAAGATCTCACCGTCGTACACGTCGAACGACACCTCGTCGACCGCGATCGTCGAGCCGTATGTCTTGCGGACACCGGCGACTTGAATTACGGGACCCACGCCATGCCGTCCGGGCCGGCGCCCGTGGAGATCTTCTTCGTCACCGTCCAGGTCTTCAGGTCGATCACCGCGATGAAGTTATCGCCGTTCACGGCGACATACGCGAGGCCGCCAGTGGGCGGCATCAGAATCCCCTCGGGCGCCTTGCCGACAGGAAGACGGACGATCACCTTGCGCGCCGACGCATCGAGCACCACCACTTCGCCGGCGTCGAGATCGGTGACGAGCGCGAACTTCGCATCAGGCGTCAGCTTGATGCGATTCGATCGCTTGGTCCCGATGTCGAATGTCTGGACGACCTTGCCCGATGCCACGTCGATGATCGACACGCCGCCGTCGCGAGAGTGCGCGCTCCAGACCTCGCGGCCATCGGGAGACAGATCGATGCCCTCAGGTCCCTTCCCCACCAGAATCACGGTCTGCGTCCAGGCGCCGTCGACGCCCTGGGAGATCGCCGACACGCTGTCGCTGCCGATATTGGAGGTGAAGATCGTGCGCGCGTCCCTGGTCGGCAGCACCATGTGCGTGGCGCCCTGCCCGGTGTCGAACTGCCTGTCGATCGTGTCGGTGGCTGGATCGTATCTCGCGATCTTCTTGTCGGCTTCCGCCGTGAAGTACAGTTTGCCGTTCGCGAACGCCAGACCATGCGGTCGCGAGAGCGGCGAGACGTCGATGCGCCGCAGTTCCTTCTGCGTCGCGATGTCGATCATCGAGATGGTGTGGCCGGGCTGCGGTCCGTTGCCGTAGTTGCTCGCGAACGCGGTCTTGCCATCGGTCGAGACCACGAGTTCGTGCGGCTGAAACCCGGTCGGTACGCGGCCCAGCACGTTGCCCGACAGGGGATCGACGATCGCCAGCGTCGCGTCTTCCTTGTTGAGGACGAGCAGCCGCGCCGTGGTGCGCTGCGCGCTCGGCCCCGTTCCCGCCCCGGCAAGCACCGCCACCATCGCCGCCAACCACAGCCATCGTGAACGCATCGTCATCCTCGAAGTCTTCCTCGAAATTGTACGCAGTGTGTCGCCGCCCGTCATCGTAACCCGAGTACCGGTATGATCACGCGGTGCCGGACGTCGCCCTTCATCAGGACCTGCGGAACGCCGTGCGTGACTTGTGCAAGGCATTTCCCGACAACTACTGGCGCGAGCTCGACGCTGCGCGCGCGTATCCAGACGCATTCGTGAAGGCGCTCACGGGAGCCGGCTATCTCGCCGCCCTGATCCCCGAGATCTACGGCGGTTCCGGCCTTGGCATCGTCGAAGCGTCAATCATCCTCGAAGAAATCAATCGCAGCGGCGGCAATGCCGGCGCGTGCCACGCGCAGATGTACACGATGGGCACGCTGCTGCGGCACGGCTCCGACGCGCAGAAGCGCGAGTTCCTGCCCAAGATCGCGACCGGCGAGTTGCGGCTACAGGCGTTTGGGGTCACCGAGCCGACGACGGGTTCGGACACGACACAGCTGAAGACCACCGCCACCCGCAAAGGCGACACATACATCGTGCGAGGGCAGAAAGTCTGGATCTCGCGCGCTGAACATTCTGATCTGCTCCTGCTCGTGGTGCGCACGACGCCGGCCGAGCAGGTGAAGAAGCGAACCGAAGGCTTGTCGATCCTGCTGATTGATCTGCGTCAGGCCGTCGGGCACGGCCTCACCATCCGCCCAATCCGGACGATGATGAATCACGCGACGACCGAGTTGTTCTTCGACGATCTTGAGGTGCCGGTCGACACGCTCGTCGGGGAGGAAGGCAAAGGTTTCCGGTATCTGCTCGACGGTTTGAACGCCGAGCGGATTCTGATCGCGGCCGAATGCGTCGGCGACGGGCGCTGGTTCATCGAGCGCTCCACCCGCTACGCGAAGGAACGGGTCGTGTTCAACCGGCCGATCGGACAGAACCAGGGCGTGCAGTTTCCCATCGCGCGCGCACACGTGAACGTGGAAGCCGCGGATCTGATGCGCATCAAGGCCGCCGAGATGTTCGATCGCGGCGAACCGTGCGGCAGCGAGGCCAACATGGCGAAGCTGCTGGCGGCCGACGCGTCGTGGGAAGCCGCGAACGTCGCGGTTCAGACGCATGGCGGCTTTGGCTTCGCCGAGGACTACGACATCGAGCGTAAGTTCCGCGAGACGCGGCTGTATCAGGTCGCGCCGATCTCGACGAATTTGATCCTGGCCTACGTCGCGGAGCACGTGTTGGGCCTGCCGCGGTCCTATTGATGCGCGACGAAAGCCTTCGCGCCACATGACACCTCTCCAGGGCATCACGGTCGTTTCAGTCGAGCAGGCGGTCGCCGCGCCGTTCGCAACGCGGCAGCTCGCCGACCTCGGCGCGCGCGTGATCAAGATCGAGCGGCCTGACGGCGGCGACTTCGCACGCGGCTACGACACGACAGTCAAGGGACTGTCGAGCTATTTCGTCTGGCTGAACCGATCGAAGGAGTCGCTGACGCTCGACTTGAAGCGGCCCGAGTGCGCGCACGTCCTGGCCAGCCTGCTCTCCCGCGCGGACGTCTTTGTCCAGAATCTGGCGCCCGGCGCCGCCGATCGTCTCGGCACGTCATCGGCCGACCTGCGCGAACGCCACCCCCGTCTCGTTGTCTGCAATGTCTCTGGCTACGGGTCGTCAGGACCATACGCGAAGAAGAAGGCGTACGACCTGCTCGTCCAAAGCGAAGTCGGGCTCGTCTCACTGACCGGGACCGATGACGCGCCGGCGAAAGTCGGCATCTCGGTCGCCGACATCGCAGCCGGCATGTACGCGTACTCAGGAATCCTGACCGCGCTCATCGCGCGATCCACCACGGGCCTGGGCACATCGCTGGACGTGTCGCTGTTCGACGCGCTGAGCGAATGGATGGGACAGCCGGCGTATTACACGGCGTACGGCGGAACACCGCCGCCACGCAGCGGATCGAGTCACGCATCGATCGCCCCATACGGCCCGTTCCGTGCCGGCGACGGCGGCACGATCTACCTTGGCGTTCAGAACGCGCGCGAGTGGACGCGTTTCTGCGCCGACGTGATCGGTCGCGCCGACATGGCGGACCACGAACGCTTTTCGACGAATACGCGTCGTGTGCAGCATCGGTCAGAGCTGCACGCTGCGATCGAAACGGCGTTCGCGGCGCTGACGACGGTCGCGATCATCGAGCGACTCGAGTCGGCTGGCATCGCGTGGGCACGCCTGAATACGGTCGACGAGTTCCTCACGCATCCGCAACTCAGCGAGCGCGACGGCTGGCGCGAGATTGGCTCGCCGGCCGGTCCGCTCCGCGCGATGATTCCGCCGGTCCGGATGGAGGGCGTCGAGCCGGTGATGGGCGACGTGCCGGCGCTCGGCCAGCACACGGACAATATTCTCGAAGAACTGGGCATCGCGCGCGAAACGATCGCGGCGTGGCGGAACGAAGGAGCGATCTGATGGCAATCAAGCAGGGCTGGACCGGACGCGTGTTCGAAGATTTCACCGTGGGCGATATCTACGAGCATCCGCTCGGACGCACGATTCTCGACGCCGACAACGTCTGGTTCACCTGCCTGACGATGAACACGAACCCGATGCATTTCGACGGTGAGTACGCGAAGCACACTGAATTCAAGAGACGTCTGGTGAACTCGTGTTTCACGCTGTCTCTGGTCACGGGCCAGTCCGTGACCGACCTGACGATGAACGGCGTGGCGAACCTGGGATGGGACGAGGTACGGTTGCCGAACCCGCTCTTCGAAGGCGACACCGTCTATTCGCGCAGCGAGGTGCTCGAGACGCGCGAGTCGAAATCACGCCCGAACGTCGGCATCGTGCGCGTCAGGACGACCGGCGTCAACCAGGACAAGACGCCTGTCATCGAATTTGCGCGCACGTTCATGATTTGGAAGCGCGGCCACGTGCCGGGGCGACCGCAGCCCTAAAACGGGCTGCGCCACTTTCTCGTGTGGCGCAGAACTTTAGTTCTGCGAACTTTCTGGCGTGGCGCAAGACTTTAGTTCTGCGTGACGCACATCGCTGTCAGCACGCGAACATCGGCAAGCGCCTCGACGTCGCGCAGCGCGGTCAACGCCTCTGCCGCCCTTGACGCAGACAACGTCAGCATCGCGCACGAGGTGAACTTGGTCGACAGTTCCTCGTCACTGGCGGGCTGCGCGGGATAGCCCCGCGCGCCGTCGGCTGATGCGGTCAGCACTCGGCCATCGCGCAGGCGGACCGTGACGCGCGCCTGCGTCAGCGCGGGCGCGGACGCGTTCAGTGTGGCGTCCACGCGCATCGAGACGCGCGCCTGCAGGGCGACGATCGCGGGATGAGCGCGGTGCGCGGCGTCGAACGAGTCGAGGCCGACGCGACCGTCCACCATCGCCGCGGCCGCGCAGAACGGCATGCTGAACTTCCCTTCGAGCCCGCTCGACGGTCTGTCGTAGATCAGAATCGTGGGAACGATGGGGTCCACCCCGATCTCGATCGCCTCGACATCACCTGCAACAAATCGTTCGCGGCGCTTCAGATCGAGCAGCGCGTCGAGTGTAGGATGCGTGCCGGCGCACGACGGATAGAGCTTCACGGTGATCCCCGTGTCGACGATCTCCCAGCGAGCGCCGAGATCCGCCGTGAACGGATCGAGAGACGCGTGCTCGCTGTCCATCGCCGCGAGAAAGCCCTGCGGGCCGTCGATCGCCGCGCTGCTCGCCGTCATCCCGGCCTGCGCCAGCAGGGCCGCGACGATCCCGTTTCTCGCCGCCAGTCCCGCATGCAGCGGCTTCACCATCGTCCCGAAGTTTTCCTTGAGACCGGATGCCTCGGAGGCGGCAATCGCGAGCGCGTGTCCGACTGCGACGACGTCCAGCCCGAGCAGGCGCGACGCGGCCGCCGCCGCGCCGATCGTCCCGAGCGTCGAGGTGCAATGCCAGCCGCGTTGATAGTGGCGTGGGTTCATCGCGCGGCCAAGGCGCCCTTCCAACTCGAAGCCGACGACGTACGCGTCGAGCAATGCGCGGCCCGACGCGCCGACGAGTTCTGCCGCCGCCAGCGCCGCAGCGACGAGCGGCGCACTGGGATGCGCGAGCGAGACGAAGCACATGTCGTCGTAGTCGAGGGCGTGCGCTGCCGTACCGTTCGCAAGCGCGGCGTTGCCCGGGCTGGTGCGAAGCGTCGTGCCCAGGGCGCGGCAGGACCCGCCGCCGTCGTGCTCCACCACACGCTGGACACTGCGTGCGGCCGGCTCGGCCGAGCCGGCCAGCGTGACGCCGATGGTATCGAGCAGCGCGCGTGCCGCAGCCGCGCGCGCCTCGGCCGGCGGCGCGGAATTGACCACGAAGCCGCCCAGAGTCAGAGCGCGGCTCCTTCGGTTGCCGATTCTGGATTGCCGATCGCCGTCATGAAGCGCTGCTTGATAAAGACGCAGTCGAGCGGCGGCTTCGCCGTCGGCGCCGATTCCTTCACCTTGGCGACAATGAACAGCGCGGAGTCCATCGCGCGTCGCAATTCGGATTCGTTTCGCGCGGTCGCCGTCGCCGTGATCCCCATCGCGCGCGCGGCGGCCTCGAGATCGGCTCCGTGCGCGGTCGGCGTCGGCTGACCGCCAGTGGTCGCGTACTCCTCATTGTCCATCACGACGACGATGAGATTCTCGGGGCAGAGCAAGCCGATGGTGGCGAGCGATCCGAGGTTCATCAGCAGCGAACCGTCGCCGTCGAGCACGATGACGCGCGCATCCGACCGCGCGAGCGCGAGGCCGAGTCCGACAGACGAGGCGAGCCCCATGCTGCCCCACGTGTAGAAGTTCTGCGGACGATCGCCGGCGGCAAACAGATCGTACGCCGGATGTCCGAGGCTCGCGATGATCGGCGCGTCGCCTGCGAGTTCGACAATCAGACGTGTCGCTTCGATGCGCGTCACGGGGTCAGACCCCGTCTGCGATCACCCTGGGGGTCTGACCCCGTTGTCACTTTTCGCGGCAGAAGGCACGCGCGGCTCGTGCGTGTGCCAAACGCGGTCTTGCCCGCCAGGCGCACCGTCTCGGAGGTCGTCTCAGCGGCCTCGACGGTCGAATGGGGAACGCCGATCGCCTCGAAGATGCCGCGCACGGCGCGGCCCATCGGCGCCTGCGCGGCGTTCCACTCGCCGGCATCGCCGCGCATGCTGACGACCATCAGCACCGGAATCTGATACGGCATCAGCAGCGATGTCAGCGCGTTCAGGGAATTACCGAGACCGCTCGACTGCAGCATGACCGTGGGCAGGCGCCCGCCGAGATACAGGCCGGCGGCGATCCCGAACGCCTCTTCCTCGCGCGTCGCCAGGATCAGGCGTACATCGCGGAACTGTTGCTCGAACACGCGCAGGACGTGCGACAACGGATTGTCCGGCACATAGACGACGTCGCGACTCCCGGCGGCGTGAACGCCGCTGCACACACCGATAGCCCAAGCCGGCGCGGTGGTCATTTCTTGTGTGCCCTCAACGCTTAGCCCTCAGCCCTTCGTCGTTCGCGCTCAGCCCTGCAAGTATCTCCTGAGTATGCTCGCCGAGCGTCGGCGGCGGCAGCGTGACCTCGGCGGGCGTCCGCGACAGTCGCACGACCGGCGCCAGCGTCTCGATGGCGCCGATCTGCGGATGCTCCTGCGACAGCAGGATGCCGCGAGGGACGACCTGCGGATGTTCGAGCGCCTCGCTGACAGAGCGGACGCGGCCGCAGGGAACATTCTTCGCCTGAAACCGTCTGGTCAACTCATCGACCGTGAACCGCTCGAACGCGGTTTCGATCGCCGCCTTGAGCGCGATTCGGTTCGCGACGCGCTCGGTGTTCGTCGTGAAACGCGGATCGTCGCGCCAGTCCGGACGCTCCATTGCGTCGCAGAACCGGAGCCACAACGCAGGGTTTGCGACGGCGACAATGATCAGGCCGTCCTTCGCGCGCAGCGGCTGATACGGCGCGATGTTGAGATGATCGTTACCGACACGGCTCGGTGTCGCGCCCGTCGCGAGCAGCACCGACATCGGCAGCCGCATCACCGAGAGCATCGCTTCGAACAGCGAGATATCCACGTGCTGGCCGAGACCACTCGTGTGTCGGTCGTTCAGCGCGAGCAGGATCCCCTGCGTCGCGTACAACCCGGCGAGGTAGTCGGTAATCGCCACGCCCACGCGCGTCGGCTCACCGCCAGCCAACCCGGTCATGTCCATGATGCCCGCTTCGCCTTGGAGCACGGCGTCGTAACCGGGCAACTGCGACGAAGGGCCGGTCTGGCCGTAGCCGGAAATCGAACAATAGATCAGACGCGGGTTCAATGCGGCCACGGTCGCATAGTCGAATCCGAGTTGCGCGAGGCTGCCGGGCCTGAAGTTTTCGATCAGGACGTCCGCGCTCTCGATGAGCCGCGCCAGCACGTCGGCGCCCTCGGGCGTCTTCAGATCAAGCGCCACGCTCTTCTTGCTGCGGTTGAGCGCTAGGAAGAAGCTGCCGGCGCCCGCGATGAACGGCGCCCACGCGCGCGAGTCGTCGCCGTGTGTCGGCTCCTCGATCTTGAGGACCTCAGCGCCCATGTCGCCGAGCATCATCGTGCAGAACGGTCCCGCAACAACGCGCGTGAGATCGATGATCCGCAATCCGTCGAGTGGCGCCATGGTCCGGAGATTTAATCACATCCGATGCACCCAATCCGGACCGCCTGGCGTCATAATCACACCATGCGCTATTGGAGTCTGACGGCGTTCGCCGCACTGATCCTGGGGGCCGTGATTTCCGTCACTGCCGACGGTCCCGATCCCCAGACGCTCGGACCCAGGGTCGGCCAGCGCGTCCCGGAATTCACCCTGCAGGACCAGCATGGCGTGCCCCGCACTCTGACATCGACGTTTGGCCCGAAGGGCGCCATCCTCGTCTTCTTCCGCTCAGCCGATTGGTGACCGTACTGTAAAACGCAGCTCGTGGAGCTGCAAGGACGTCTCGACACGCTGAAGCGTGAAGGCCTCGGTCTTGTCGCGGTCAGCTACGATCCGGTGCCGACGCTGGCGGACTTCGCCACGCGCCGCGGTATCACCTTTCCCCTGCTGTCCGACGCGGGGTCCGCGATCATCACGCAGTACGGCATCCTGAACACCACCGTCGCAACGACCAACCCGACGTACGGCATTCCGTTCCCGGGCACGTTCATCGTCGACGCTAAGGGGGTCGTGACATCGCGCCATTTCGAAAGCGCGTACCAGGAACGCGACACGATCACGAGCGTCCTGGTGAAGCTCGGCAAGCTCGGCTCGTCGGTCGACACGACCGCGACGAAGATCAGCGCGCCGAACCTCACGGCGACGACGTACATCACGGATCGCATCGCCGCTCCTGGGACGCATTTCTCGGTCGTCCTGGACATCGTGCCGGGCCCGCGCGTGCATGTGTACGCCCCCGAGGTCACCGGCTACAAGCCGCTCGCGCTCACTATTCAACCGCAGCCGGCGCTCGTCATCCGCGCGCCGCAGTTCCCGAAGGCTGAGGACTATTTCTTCAAGCCGCTGAACGAGCACGTCGCCGTCTATCAGCACGCGTTCCGGGTCGTGCAGGATCTGGAAATCGACCCATCGCCGCAGGCGGCGGCCACGCTGAAGGATCGCAGCGAGATGGTGATCACCGGCGCCCTCAGCTATCAGGCGTGCAACGACACGCTGTGCTTCACGCCGCAGTCCGTGCCGCTGACGTGGACCATCGGCCTGCGCGCGCTCGATCGCGATCGGACGAGCGTGAAATAGGGCGGGGCTTCGAGTATCGACACCGCGTCTACGCAGAAGCGGTCCGATGCGCCCGGAGAAAGGAACGTATCTGGCGGACCGCAAGGGGAATCCGTTCCTTGGGTTCCTTCCACGGGAACATGCTCACTTCGGCGTTCGGCGCCAGCATCGCAGCCTCCATGGCGACCGCGTACGGATGCGCCGGGATATCGTCCGGCAGGATGAGTACCGGTGTCTGGCACGTGCGCACGAAGTCGCGTGTCACGGTGAAGACGAAGTCGGGGTTGGTGCGGTACATCCTGGTCAGAAACTTGTCGACCATCTCGATCGTGATCTCGGGCCGGCGCTTGATCAGTTCCGGACCCCAACCCTTCATATTGGTGTCGTAGAACAGATCGCGCATCTCCGGACGCGACCCGCTGGGCTGCGCCAGCACGGCGGCGACAATGCGATGAGGCGCCCGCCGCAGGAGGTTCCAGATGAAGGGGCCGCCAATGCAGAAGCCCACGACCATGAACTTCTCGATGCCCAGGTGATCCATCAGACCGAGATGGTCATCGGTATAGGCATCCCACGGCCGGTCGGTCTCGAGCGGGCCGGAGGACTGGCCGCCGTTGGCGTTGCGCAGATCCGACGCGATGCAGCGGTACTCTCCCTTGAACTCCTCGATCGGGTTAAAGGGGTTGGTCAGGCCGGAGATCGTCGAGTTCAGTCCTCCGCCGGCGATGAGCAACAACGGAAAGCCGGAGCCGGCCTCTTCATAGCGGATGCGAACGGGGCCTTTTTCGTAGAAGGACATCGCCGCTCCTGCTCGCCCAGTCTGCTGCGCAAGCACGCGCGGCGCGGCGGCCATCACCGTCGCCGCGGCGCCCGTTTTCAGTATCTTGCGTCTGATCGGATCCATCATCGGCGTCTCCTGACTCTCGGCCGTCAACGTCTACGCTGAGACGCAGCGCGCGAGTGCTACGGAAAGCACCCGATTCGTGAACGTCGTCGGCGCCAGCGCTTGTTGGGCCAGCACTCAGGCTCGCCATTCTCTCAACGCCATCAGAAGACGTCCAAGTCGTGGCCAGACACGAAGCGGCCATGATATGCCGCGCGCATCTCGCGCATCAGATCTTCCTCAGTTGATTGGTTGAATTGGTAACTCTGGTGGTAGAGGATCAAGAGCCTCGGACGTGCGCGCGTTGCCAACTCGGCGAGTTGTCGGGACGACGTATGGTATGCGCGTCGGTATCGCTGCCAGTCCGGCGTCGCCTTGGCGTACCCGGCCTCTGTGTACACTTCGTGAATGAGAATGTCACAGCCATTGCACTGTTCGACGACGCTTTCGCTCGGACTGGTATCGCCCGTGATGACAATCGTCCGATCGGCAGTCTGAAAACGGTAACCAAACGCGCGAGGACCCCACTCCCCGTGTTTCACGGTGAAGGCGGTGACCGTGACGTTCCCGTCCGTGTAGACGACTCCCGGGGAGACCTCGTGCGCGTTGACGCGGTAGCCGTCGGGGCCGTGCTCTGGAAAGCTTCGCTCCATCCCCTCGTTCCGAATCTTCACGTCATCGACCCAGGCAGCGAGCACGTGCTCTGTCATGCCCTGAATACCTGGCGGACCGTATACCTCGATCGGCTCCTTCCGACCCACAACCCAAGGCGTGAAAATCAAGTCCGGGTAGCCGACCGTATGGTCCGAGTGCAGGTGGGTGACGAACACTCGTTTGATATTGATCGGAGCGAGAGCGGCAATGCCCTTCTGCTGCGCTGCGGCCGCTCGTCGGACGACGCCGGGTCCCATGTCGACCAGGTATGGTTCCCCATTGACGATGATCGCGGTCGCCGGGCCCGAGCGCTCAGGAGTCGGACCCGGAGTCCCAGTGCCAAGGAGTACGACTTGCGTTCGCAATGGGACGGGTGGTGTTGCGCCGCCACAGGCAGCAGTCATCGTGGCTGCGAGCCCCGCCATCGCAACGACGATCTTCCGTAGTTTCGTGATCGCCACTGTCTGCCTCACTTTCTACGTACTTCCGGTCGCAGTGCTGCCATATCAACTTCTTACTGAGTGGACCGCGGAGCCACGCTCGCAGCCATCGCGGCAGCCCGTGCAGTCTTGCGCCAAAGCCCTCGAAAATCAAGGCGCAACCCATGCCGTGTCAACCCATCCCTCGGCTATGGCCGCCGGCAAAAAGCAAGCCGCGATCCGCTCGCGGCCAACGCCGGAGAGGACGCGGGCGGGAACACGTCGCAATGTCCTTGATGTGGATCTGACCTGCGATAAACGCGGGAGGCACTGCCAGCGTTCGCAACTCTCGTCTCGCGGCCAACGTCGGAATTCCTTCACGACCGCCGACGTGGACCATCGGCCTGCGCGCGCTCGATCGCGATCGGACGGGCGTGAAATAGGGCGGGGCTGCTAGAACGGAACCGGCAGCGCGTCAGGGACCGCTGACCTGGATGGCGATCAGCTTGCCGGCGCCCTGCCAAATCAAGGGGCCGCCCTCGCCTACCGGGTCGGCGGCGACGCACTGGACGACGAACGTCGTGGGCACCGTGACGTTCACAACCGCGTCGTTCGTGGCGACGACCGTCGAGGGTCTGATGTTAACGTTGAGACCCGAGCCAGTTTGGGTCGCTGCCGGCACCGAGAAGTTCGTCACGTCGATCGGCGTAGCCGGCGCAGACGACGTATCGAGCAGCTTGCAGACCGCCGAGTACGAGGTCGGAATATCGAGCGTCTCCCCGCTGGGGAGCGTGGTCACGTTCGGCAGCGTCGAGGTCGTGACCGCCGTCCGCGTATGCAGCGCGTAGTGACCCGGCGCGAGAGCAATGCTGCTGCCTGTGCTGCCGAAGGCCGCGCCGCTGGTACTCGCGGAAGCCGGGCCAATCGGGCCAATCGGTCCAATTCCGCCGGTGGCACCGTCGCAGACAACAGTGATGTTGCCGGCGCCGTCGGTGATCTGTGAACCCACGCGACCCGGACCGCACGAGCTGCCCGTCGGAACGTAAGCAACGGTCGCACCCGTGCCGGCCGCACCTGTCGCGCCGGTGTCTCCTTTCACACCAGTGCCACCCGTGGCGCCGGTGGCGCCCGTCAATCCGGCTGCACCCGTCGAACCAATCAATCCTGTGTCGCCCTTCACGCCTGTCGCGCCGGTCTGCCCCCGTGGCCCTGCCGTGCCTTGAAAGCCCGCGATACCCTGTGGGCCAGCCGGTCCCTGCGGTCCAGTGAGGCCGGTCGGGCCGACGACGCCCGCCGCGTTGATCTGGGTGTAGCGTTCATTCCGGCGGCAGTCGAAGGAGCCGCCGCTGGTGCAGGCCACGCCATCGTAGGGTCCGAGCGTCGCCCACGGAGAAGGCGGCGTGCAGATCGGATCGCCTTGGCGGGTTCCCCACGGCGTCACGAACCGGACATCGCCGTTCGTTGCGTTGTAGCAGACTGGCACGTCGGTGGTGAAGCCGGACGGCGGCCGGGTTGCCGCGGTCGACGTTGGCTGGGCAGCCGCCACCTGCGCGACGAGCACACCTGCGGCCAGCAGAAACAGAACGCTACGCATCGTCACTCCTAAAATTGCAGTTGAAGTCGCAAAAAAACGAGCCCGAGTGTAACACGCCGAAGCGGCGTGGCCTTCGAGCTTTCAAGCCTCACGACGCGCGGCGCGTCAGCTGCGC
>JAYVMG010000558.1:0-2493 GCA_043759095.1 Acidobacteriota bacterium
ATCTGCTGCGCTACGACTTCACGGTCGACGACCCGGCCGCGTTCGCGCGGCCGTGGTCAGGCCGGCTGTGGATGCGAAAAACCGCGGATCGGATTTACGAGTACGCGTGCCACGAAGGGAACTACTCGATGCCGGGCATTCTCCGTGGTGCGCGGTTTGGCGAGAAGGACGACTAGCGATCCTGGGCGCACCGGGAGGACGTGATGTCCAGCGAGACGGTCACTGATTTCACGGCGGTCGACACGGCGTTTATCGTGTCGGGAACCAAAGCCTGAGCAACGGGACCCTTCGTGGAATCGTCGCGAAGGAACACTTCGGTCCCCATATGGAACATCGCGCCGCACGCGAACAACTCTGGCGTGGCCTCGGCGCTCACCAAGTCGTCGGTAACAAGCGCCTGGCGGCAAACGGCATGCGCCGGATTATCGGCGAATTATTACCGCACGCGCCTCCATGCCTTGATTGGGTAACCCGCCGCCGCCATGCGCTGCCGGAATTTCGGCGCCACGATCCAAGGGCAGGCGCAATTCAGTCTAAAAACGGTCGAATCAGCTCGGCAATGTTCTTGCCTATTGAGCTAACGCCCCGTCTGACCGCACCCATGACGGATGCTGAATGTCGGGTAACGGAGCTCTTATATGCGACGCCTGGTTCTGCTCGTCATCTTCGTTGCGTGCGCGGCAGGAGCCGCCTCACGAGCGGACGCGATGCCTAATTTTTCTCGGAAGCTGGGCGTCGCGTGCGCGACCTGTCACACGACCATCCCGGCGCTGAATCGCACGGGCTACAAGTACCGCGCGGCTGGCTTCCGCATGCCCGCTGACATTGGCAAGGAGGAGGACAAGAAGTTCGAACTCGGTGATTCCTTCGCCGGTCGCATCCAGCAGCGGTACGACACGCAGGTCACGAATCAGCCAAACGGCGCCGCGATCAACAACTGTCCGGGCGGCGTGTGTGGCGCGCGGACGACCACAAACGCCTTCAGCTTCTTCGAAGCGACGCTCTACCCCTTGACGGGATCGTGGGGGAAATACTTCGCATCGGAATCGGAGCTGTCGGTCTCGCCCGAAGACGTGTTCGAGATCGAAAACGCGTATATCAGATTCGTGAAGGGCAACGAGAGCAAGTTCTTCACGGCCCGAGTCGGCGTCTTCCATCCCTGGGAGGGCTTCGGCGCGTCGGATCGTCCGTACTCAAACGGCCGGACCCTGTTTCAGAACGCACCGATTTCAGCCGGAGGCCGTGCTGTCCCGTACGCGTTCCAGTCCTGGGGCCTGGACGAAGCGGGCGCGGAGATTGGGGGGGACTTCAAGAACCTGTCACTGCGAGCGGCGATCCTGAGCGGCACGCTGATCCGCTGGAACGGGGAGGCGAACGCGTTCCTGCCGTATCCAGCGCAGACCGGTCCCTGGAAGGGCGCCAATCAGGCGGTGGCCGCGCTCGGTAAACCGTACAACGCGATTGCGCACAACACGCCGGACTTCTCGATGAACGCGACGTATCTCCTTCATGAAGATGGCGGTGGCGTGTCGCTGATCTACTACCACGGCAATGCGGCCACACCGACGCGCTGCATCGACGGCACCGCGATCGGACAAAAGAACACCATCGACGGCGAAGCGTGTGGCGTGACGTCGGCCGGTGCTGTGGGCAACACAGAGTTCGACTTCACCGAGGCCAGCGCGTTCAAGAATAATTTCGACCGCGTGTCGTTCTATGGCTCGTACCCGCTCGGAAAGAATTTCTTGCCGATGGCCGGATTCATGTGGGGGCGCGACGACAACCCGGTCAGTCCGACAACCTTTCCGGTGAATGCCACGATGCAGACGCAGAACAGCAAGGGGGCGTTCTTCGACGCGGTCGTTCCAGTCCATGAGCACTTCACCGCGGGCGTTCGGTATGATCGATTCGACCCGAACACGATCAAATCGAATACTCAGTGGGCCGTGACGTCGTACGTCAACATCCCGCTGAACAACGGTTTCCAGTTGATTGCCGACTACCAGCATCGCGATTTCCAGATCGACGCGTCTCACAATCGGCAAAACGATACGTTCCAAGTCAGGATGATCTTCATCCAGTAGTGAGCAACGAGCGGCTCGGGCGGGTCGCTCCTTTGAATAGAGGGCCCGCCCCCTCCGCTCAGCCGCGCTGATCGGGAGCAGTTAGGAGCCGCCCGAATATTTTCATGCATGTGAATAGAATCTATGCGCTCGACGCGCGATGGCGGAAAGATGCAGCAGAAATGTAGGACTCGCCAGCGCTAGCGTGGAGGCCCCGTTCCGCGTTGACACCGCGATCGCTCGCGGCTACAGTCATTGGGAATGTGGTTGCGTGCGTCACGCCATCGTTTTCTGCAGCGAGGGCTTGCCGTTGTTCTTGCCGTCGTGGTGGTCGGGGGTGCGCTCGACTGGGGGCACGCTGGGACGGACGACCCGGACTGTAACCCTGTCCTCGTTCACCACGATCACACCGCGCATCGATTCTCCGCCG
>JAYVMG010000559.1:0-6612 GCA_043759095.1 Acidobacteriota bacterium
CTACGCACCTGCTCGAAGGCGGCGCCGACCTGCGCGCAGTCCAGGAAATGCTGGGGACACGTAGACATTTCGACCACGCAGATTTACACCCATGTCGACCGCGAATACCTGCGGTCGGTTCACAAGCAGTACCACCCGAGAGGATGACGATCACATGCTCGCCATGCACCCAATGGCCGATTCCGGCGAGTTGGCCGCGTGATTCTGGTCGTCGACAACTACGACTCGTTCACCTACAACCTCGTGCAGTATCTCGGCGAGCTGGGAGCCGACGTACAGGTGATGCGCAACGACGTCGTTTCCCTCGAAGACGTCGTGAACGCGAAACCGGATCGCATCGTCATCTCGCCGGGACCTGGGCGGCCGGAGAATGCCGGCGTCACCATGGACGTCATCCGGCGGCTGGGGCAGACGACGCCGATCCTTGGGGTGTGTCTGGGTCATCAGGCGATCGGCGCGGTGTTTGGCGGGGCGGTCGTGCGGGCTCTGGCGCCGATGCACGGTAAGACGTCGACGATCGAGCACGACGGCAAAGGCGTCTTCAGCGGGATCGCCGGACCGTTCGTGGCGTCGCGGTATCACTCGCTGGTCGTGCAGGAGGACGGGCTGCCGGCCGAGCTCGAGATCACCGCGCGCACGATCGAGGACTCGAACATCATGGGACTGCGTCACCGCACGTGGCCGGTGCATGGTGTCCAGTTCCACCCCGAATCGATTCTGACCGGCGAAGGCAAACACATCCTTCGGAACTTTCTCGAGCGGTAGACGATGTTTCAGGACCTCATCGAAAAACTGACGCGCCACGAGGATCTGACGACTGACGAGGCCGCCGCCGCGATGGCCGAGGTGATGGAAGGCCGCGCGGCGCCAGCGCATATCGCCGGCCTCCTCATCGGCCTCGCGATGAAAGGCGAGCGTCCCGCGGAGATCGTCGGGCTCGCCCGCACGATGCGCGCGCACGCCGTGCAGGTCTCCACGCGATACGACGCTGTGTTCGATACGTGCGGGACGGGCGGGGATCGGGCGAACACGTTCAACATTTCGTCGTGCGCGGCGCTGGTCGTTGCGGCGGCGGGCGTCCGCGTCGCGAAACATGGCAACCGTTCCGCCTCGAGCAAAGCCGGCGGCGCTGATGTGTACGAGGCGTTGGGTGTCCGCATTGCCGCTCCTCCGGCCGTCGTCGAGCGCTGCCTGGCTGAGGCCGGCATCGGATTCTTCTTCGCGCCGACATTTCATCCGTCGATGCGTCACGCCGGACCGGTGCGCCGCGAATTGGGCGTCCGCACGGCGTTCAACCTGCTCGGTCCGCTGACGAATCCGGCTGGAGCGTCGCGGCAGCTCGTCGGCGTGCCAAAGCCTGAATTCACGGAACTGATGGCGCGCGCGCTGATGCTGCTCGGCACCACGCGCGCCTGGGTCGTGCATGGAGCGGACGGGATCGACGAGTTGACGACGACGGGGTACACCAAGATTTCCGAGTGCCGCGGCGGTGCGGTCAACACGTTCTACCTGCATCCGGCTGACGTCGGCCTGCCGAAAGCTCCGTCGGGTGCGCTGCAGGGTGGCGACGCGCAGGAGAACGCGCGGATCATCGTGAGCGTTCTGGACGGGGCGCGCGGCTCCGCACGAGACGTCGTGCTGCTGAACGCCGGCGCATCGCTCTTCATCGCGGGCGCGGCCGCATCGGTCAAGGACGGGATCGCGATGGCAGCGCGGGCGATTGACAGCGGCGACGCGAAGCGCACGCTCGGGAAGCTCGTTGCGATCTCGTCGGCCGAGGGCCAGGCGTGAGCGCGATGACGGCCGATCTCCTCGAGACCATCGTCGCGGCCACCCGCCGCATCGTCGAGGTGCGCCAGGCCGAGGAGTCGATCGCGGTGCTCAGCGAACGGGCGGCGGCCATACCGTCACGGGCGAGTCGCTTTCAGGCCGCACTGGCGCGTACCGATCGCGTCAACGTGATCGCGGAGTGCAAGCGGCGGTCGCCGTCACGCGGCGTCTTGCGGGCCGAGTACGATCCGGTCGCCATCGCGACGGGATATGAAGCCGCTGGGGCCGCCGCGATCTCGGTGCTGACCGAGCCGACGTTCTTCGACGGATCCCTCGCTCATCTGAAAGCCGTGCGTGCGGCGGTCGACGTGCCGCTGCTGCGCAAGGACTTCGTCGTCTCGGAGTACCAGCTGCTCGAGGCGAAGGCCGCCGGAGCGGACGCCGTGCTGCTGATCGTCGCCGCCCTCAGGCCGGCGGAACTGAAGGGGCTGCACGACCACGCGCGCCGGCATGGACTGGACGTGCTGGTCGAGGTGCACGACGCGAAGGAGTTGTCGATCGCGATCGACGCCGGCGCCCGCATTATCGGCGTCAATAACCGCAACCTGCGCACGCTGCAGGTGGACGTGCATGCATCCGAGGAACTGATCGCGCTGATACCGGCAGACGTGATCGCGGTCAGCGAGAGCGGGCTGAAGACGTCCGGCGACCTCGCGCGTCTCAAAGCGCTCGGCTACCGCGCGTTCCTCGTCGGCGAACGTTTCATGTCCGCCGCGGACCCAGGAGCGGCGCTGGCCGAACTGCTCGCGTGCTGATCAAAATTTGCGGCATCACTCGCCTCGAGGATGCGGAGGCGGCGGTCGCCGCCGGCGCGTCGGCGATCGGGTTCGTGTTCTGGCCGAACAGCCCGCGGTTCGTCGACCCGTACACCGCGCGGCAGATCGCGTTGAGGTTGCCGCCGTTTGTCACGCCGGTCGGCGTCTTCGTCAACCAGCCACTGCAGCACGTGAGGGCTGTGGCGAGCCTCGTTCGGCTCGGCGCGGTGCAACTGCATGGCGACGAGACGCCGGAGGACGCAGCAGTGTTGTCGATCCCAGTGATCAAGGCGGTGTCCGCCCCTGGGACAGCCACGGATGCGTGGCCAGCGTCGACGATGTTGTTGCTCGACGCGCACGACCCGGTGATGCGCGGCGGAACCGGGCGGACGATTGACTGGACGGCCGCGGCGGCAGTCGCCGCGCAGCGCAAGATTCTCCTGGCGGGCGGGTTGACGCCCGACAACGTCGCTGAGGCGGTCGCGCGGGTGCGGCCGTTCGGCATCGACGTGTCTTCGGGCGTGGAGCGCGCGCCCGGCATCAAGGATCATCAGCGTCTGCGGGCGCTGTTCGAGGCGATGGCATGACACCGGTCACAATACGACGCGATCCTGACGCGCGGGGCTACTTCGGCGAATTCGGCGGACGCTATGTCCCCGAGACACTCGTCGAGCCAGTCGAGGAACTCGAGCGCGCCTATTTCGCCGCGCGCGACGATGCCGCGTTCCAGGCGGAACTCGATCGCCTGCTCAAGCATTACGTCGGTCGTCCGACGCCGATCTTCGAAGCGGCGCGTTTGTCCGAGGCCGCGGGTGGGGCCCGGATCTTCCTGAAGCGTGAGGACCTGACGCACACGGGCGCGCACAAGATCAACAATGCCATCGGGCAGGCGCTGCTCGCCGCCCGCATGGGCAAACGCCGCATCGTCGCCGAGACCGGCGCCGGGCAGCACGGAGTGGCGACGGCGACGGCGTGCGCGCTGCTCGGCCTCGACTGCCACGTCTACATGGGCGCCGAAGACATGGACCGCCAGGCGCTCAACGTCGTCCGCATGCGGCTGCTGGGCGCCGAGGTGCTGCGCGTGGACGCCGGCAGCAAGACGCTGAAGGACGCGATCAACGAAGCGATGCGCGACTGGGTGACCAACGTCGCCGACACGTACTACCTGCTCGGATCCGTGCTCGGTCCGCATCCATACCCGCTGATGGTGCGCGAGTTTCAGTCGGTGATCGGCCGCGAGGCCCGCGGACAGATCCTCGAACTCGCCGGTACGCTGCCCACCGCCATCGTGGCGTGCGTGGGCGGCGGCAGCAACGCGATGGGCATCTTCGACGCGTTCATCGAGGATCGCGACGTGCGGCTGATTGGCGTGGAAGCCGGCGGGGAACTGATCATCCGAGGACGTCATGCGGCGCGATTCGCCGGCGGGAGCGCCGGCGTCCTGCAGGGCACGCGGACGTTCGTGCTGCAGGATGACGATGGCAACATCGAGCTGACGCATTCGATTTCCGCCGGCCTCGACTACGCGGCGGTCGGACCCGAGCATGCGTGGCTGCGCGCGATGGGACGGGCGGAGTACGCGCACGTCAACGACAAAGAAGCGCTGGCGGCGTTCCAGACGCTGGCGCGCCTGGAGGGCATCCTTCCGGCGCTCGAGTCGGCGCACGCGATTGCGTATGCAATGGGGCTGGCCAAGGAACTTGGACCCAAGGCGACGCTGCTCGTGAATCTGTCGGGACGCGGCGACAAAGATGTTCAGACTGTGGAGAAGCGCCTTGCTGAAAAATAGCTACCACGGTGGACACAGGGGCCCCGGGGGCAGAAACACTTCCATACGATCCGTCCACCGTGTCCTCCGTGTCCGCCGTGGTGGAGAGTTGTTATGAACCGGCTGGAACAGACCTTCGCGCAACTCCGCGCGGAGAAGCGGCCGGGCCTGGTGACCTTCACGACCGCCGGGGATCCGGACCTGCCGCGCTCGGCGGAAATCCTGAAGGCGCTCGATCGCGCGGGCGCGGACGTTCTCGAGATCGGTGTGCCGTTTTCGGATCCGCTGGCTGACGGACCCGTGATTCAACGGGCGACCGAGCGCGCGCTCGCCGCGGGCGGCAGCCTTCGCGCATCGCTCGCGATGATCGCGAACCTCCGTCCGCAGATCAAAGCGCCGATCGTCATCTTCAGCTACGCGAACCCGATGCTGCGGATGGGGCTGGACGCATTTGCCCGGCAGGCAGCGGACGCGGGCGTCGATGGCGTGCTGGCGCTCGATCTGCCGATAGAAGAGGCGGGCGCCTTTCGTGAAACGCTCGCGGCGTCTGGCATCGATACGATTTTTCTGCTGAGCCCGACGACGACCGACGCCCGGATCCAGCGGGCGGCGGAACTGGGCAGCGGGTTCCTGTATGGCATTTCGAGGTTGGGCGTGACCGGCGCGCGCGCGCAGGTGGCGTCTGGAGCAGAGGCGATGGTCCGGCGGATTCGCGCGCAGACGGCGATGCCGATCGCGCTGGGGTTTGGGATCTCGTCGCCGGAACACGTCGCCGAAGTGTGCGCGTATGCCGACGCGGCGGTGGTGGGCAGCGCGCTGGTGTCGATGATCGCGGAGGCCAGTGCGAAGCCGGATCTGATCGATCGGGTCGAGGACTACGTGCGGTGGTTGAAGGGTGCGGGACAACATGCCCACGCTTGATGATTTGCGAAACGACATCGACCGGGTGGACGAAGTCCTGGTGCGCCTGCTGAACGAGCGCGCGCGCGTGGCGTGCGAGATCGGCCGGTTGAAGAAAGAGATCGGCGCGGAGGTCTACCAGCCCGAGCGCGAAAAGCAGGTGCTCGCGCACGTGCGCGGCATCGCGGCGGAAGGGCCGCTTGGCCCGGACGCCATCGCGCGGCTGTTCGAGCGCATCATCGACGAAGCGCGCAGCCTCGAGCGGCGCGTCGTGCATGGCGAGTAGCGCAGGCCTTTGAGAACGAACGCAGGCCTCAGGCCTAGCGCAGGCGTTTGAGAAGTAGCGCAGGCCTTGAGGCCTGCGTCGGCAGTCCAGAAGGGCTGCCCTACAGGTGACGCAGCAGGTGGAGACAGAAGCCATGGTCGTAGTAATGGAAGAGCGGGCGAGCGAGGCCCAGATCGAACAAGTGGTCGCCCGTCTCGTCGAGATGGGCATGGACGTGCACCGGTCGACCGGCGTGACGCGCACAGTGCTCGGCGCCGTGGGACAGGGTCACCCGGACAAAGCGCTGATCGAACTGCTCGAAGGTGTCCACGAGGTGCTGCGCATCTCGGAGCCCTACAAGCTGGCCAGCAAGACGTTCAAACCCGAGGGAACGATCGTCAACGTCGGCGACGTCCGGATCGGCGGCGACGAAGTGATCGTCATGGCTGGTCCGTGTTCGGCCGAGAGCGAGCCGCAGGTGCGGGCGGCCGCGGCAGCGGTGAAGCGCGCGGGCGCGAAGATTTTCCGCGGTGGCGCGTTCAAGCCGCGCAGTTCGCCATACAGCTTCCAGGGCCTGGGCGAAGAAGGGCTGAAGCTGCTGCGCGATGCTGCCAACGTCGAGAACCTGAAGCTCATCACCGAGGTGATGGACCTCAGCCAGATCGAGGTGATCGACAAGTACACGGATATCTTCCAGCTCGGTGCGCGCAACATGCAGAACTTCACGCTGCTGCGCGAACTCGGGCACGCGCGCAAGCCGGTGCTGATCAAACGCGGCATCTCGGCGACGATCGAAGAATGGCTGCTGTCAGCGGAGTACGTGCTGAGCGGCGGCAACGAAGACGTCATCCTCTGCGAGCGCGGCATCCGCACCTTTGAAACGGCGACGCGCAACACCTTCGACATTTCGGCGATTCCGGTGATCAAGAAACTGAGTCACTTGCCGATCGTCGCCGACCCGAGTCACGGCGCGGGGCGCCGCGACATGGTGACGCCGATGGCGCGCGCGGCGGTGGCCGCCGGCGCCGACGGCTTGATCATCGAAGTACATTGCGACCCGGATCACGCGCTGAGCGACGGCGCGCAGTCGATGT
>JAYVMG010000560.1:0-6610 GCA_043759095.1 Acidobacteriota bacterium
CCGCCGAGGATGCCGATGCGGCGCGCAGACGACTTCATGCGGCTACGCGGCCGGCTCGCGCGAGGCCGCCAGTCCCCGCCACATCGCTTCGAGTAGCTCGGGCACGCCCTGTCCGCTGACGCCCGAGACCCTCAGAAAGGGCAGCTTGAGCTTCTTTGCGCGTTTCTCCAGCGCCTTCAACGCCTCCTCGTTCGAGGGATCGAACGCGTCCATCTTGTTGGCGACGACGATTTGCGGCTTGGCGGCGAGCGTGGGCGCGAAGAGTTCGAGCTCCTTGCGCACAGTGTCGAGATCCTCAACCGGGTTGCGTCCGGTGCCGCCGGACATGTCGATCAGGTGAACCAGAAGCTTGGTCCGCTCCAGATGGCGCAGGAACTGATGGCCCAGGCCCAGGCCGCGATGCGCGCCTTCGATCAGCCCCGGCACGTCGGCGACGACGAAGCTGCGATCTTCGCTGATGCGGACGACGCCGAGATTCGGAACCAGCGTGGTGAACGGGTAGTCGGCGATCTTCGGCCGCGCGGCCGAGATGCGCGCGATCATCGTCGACTTACCCGCGTTGGGGAAACCGACCAGACCGACGTCGGCGAGCAGTTTCAGCTCGAGCCGCAGATCCTTGATCTCACCCTCTTCGCCGGGCTGTACTTTGCGCGGCGCGCGGTTGGTGGCGGTGGCAAAGCGGGCGTTGCCCATGCCGCCGCGTCCGCCCTTGGCGACGAGCACGCGCTGACCCTCTGCCGACAGGTCGGCGAGCAGCGTGTACGGAGGTTCGGGATTCTCGGGGTCGACGTTTTTTTCGTAGACGAGCGTGCCGATGGGAACGGCCAGTTCGAGGTGCTTGCCGGCGGAGCCGGTACAGTTCGAACCCATGCCGTGCTCACCCGGCTCGGCGTCCGACTTCGGGTGGTACCGGTAGTTGATGAGGGTGTTGATGTGCGGGCTGGCGACGAAATACACCGACCCGCCGTGACCGCCGTCGCCGCCACTGGGGCCGCCGCGCGGGACGAACTTCTCGCGGCGGAAGGCGAGGCAGCCTCGCCCGCCGTGGCCCGCTTCAACGTGAATGTCGACTTCGTCGACGAACAAGTTAATCGAGCGGCTGGATGCTGATGACCCGGCCGCGCTGGCCGTGGTCCTCGAACTTCACGCGCCCGGCCGTCTTCGCGAAAATCGTATCGTCTTTCCCGAGACCCGCGTTCAGGCCGGCCTGAAAACGGCGTCCGCGCTGGCGGACGATGATGGTGCCGCCGGTCACGACGTTGCCGTCGTGCGCTTTCACGCCGAGCCGCTGCGAGTTCGAATCGCGGCCGTTACGTGAGCTGCCTTGTCCTTTTTTGTGAGCCATTGCCTAGCCTCAAAACCCTTACAGAAGGATGTCTTTAATCTTGACGCGCGTGTGGAAGGCGCGGTGTCCGTTGGTCCGGCGCATGCCCTTCCGGCGCTTCTTCTTGAAGACGCGGATCTTCGGCCCGCGCTCCTCGCCCTCGACGACGGCGATGACGCGTGCATTGGCCACGAAGGGCGCGCCCGCGAGGATTTCACCGCCGTCTTTTTCGACCAGCAGCACGTCGGTGATCGTGAGTTCTGCGCCCGGTTCGCCAGCGGTTCCCGCGATGGTGGCAAAACCACCTGGGGTCACCTTGAACTGATGTCCGGCGCTCTGAATGATTGCGTACATAATCGGCACCTGTGGAAAGGGGACATTTTACTATCGAAATCGCTCAGGTGTAAAGGGTTAGGAGCCGAATGGTAGTGTCTCGCTTCGCCTGAGCATGGCTGACTCAATGTACGGGAGCTGCGGGTGCAGCGAGTGAGTCCTTCTAAGTATGACGCCTAAACGATTTGCGCTGACTATACGGATCGCGTTCCTTGCGGGCGTGAGCATCGGCGGTCGCGTCGGATTCCTCCACGATGGACCTCTGCGGGGAGTCGCGGGCATGTTCATTGGCGTGGGCCGGCAAGATCGATCGCCTTGTCAGCAAGAAAGAAACGGGCGATCGCGTCGAATGCAGCAAAGCCCGATGGTCTAAGAAACGTCAGACCGCGCGCGGTCGAGATAAGTAGCAGATAACGTGGCCATATACCGGTCCGTTCACATCAGCCGCAGCACTGTGCCTAATATCTTCAAAATCGCCGAGTTTACTCGTCCACTCGCCTGTCTCCAGTTGGAGCGCCGCATGAGTGGGGATTTCAGAACCCTGCAGGCCTGTGCCATAGAGGGCCATTTTTTCGATCCCACCTTCACGCGTGCCGTCAAAGCAGAGGACGAATCCCCGCGAGGCATAGGCCCGCAGAAACATCGCTGTCGTTACTTCGCGAGGAACGCCGGGTGGCCAATATCCGACCCCAAGCGTATCCGGCCACCAATTGCGAAAGTTCTCACTCGCGGCCCAAGCCAAGCAGTTGTACTGCCGAGTTGCCGGACTGGTTACCTGGCAATTTGCATCGGTGAGACTAGGTAACTCTGCCTGCGGCCAACTACCAGGCATAACCAGTCTGTTTGGCCCACTCTACCCATGAGGCTGCCATCGCCCTGTAGTTACCGCGATCCTCATCGCTAACCGGATCAGCGCCGCTGATCGCCTTCAAGGCCCAGAACCACTGGTCGGGTTCATCGCCTTCTGACTGAAGCGTGGCGATTAGGAATGGGATGGCTCGTTCCCCCATACCAATGATGCTCTGGTATGCGGGACGTACCGCAGCCTCAGTGATAGAGGACATTACCCCGCGTTCTTGACGCCATACCGCCACAAGGTTTTGAAACCTCAACCAGTCTTCCTGTGTCGCGATAGCAGCGACTGGCTCGTCGGATACGACAATGAATCCGAAGTCGCACACATTGGCGTACACCGTCGCCGATGCAGGCGCACACAGTTTCTGGTACGCGCCCTGGATGATGACGATGGACGGAGATTGCGTCGTTGTGCAAATTGTTGGACGCATGTAGGCCTAGTGAGCTTTCAGTCCGGCAGCGCCCTTCTTCAAATGGTCTGGGGCGGTCGCTGTCATGATCTGATTCGCTTTAATTTGGTACATCGGGTTGCCATCTGGGTCGTACTGGCCCTCAACGCGTATGACGCCCAGCACGATGGTTTTGATCCGAATCACGGTCCCATCGGCAAGCTTAAGGTCGGTCCAGCGCTCAGTCGCCTCTTCTACGGCCACCTCGACTGCGTCGACCATGCCAACACCGGGCACCTGAACCTTCGTCTTCCTGTCGGCCACAAAGCATCCCTCTGCGGGCATATTAGCAGCTTGGATCTACGAAAGGTCCGAATGTATATTTTTTGGCGCGATCAGAGCCCGCATTGAGGCCCAAAGTCGTCAACGCGTCGGGAGAGGCCCTGATCGCATCAACATCACGCCGATGACCATCAGGACCGATGCGCAGAACTGCGGCACCGACAGGCGTCGCATGTCGATCGACATGATCTACTTGAGCAGGACGCGCGTGCCGCGGATTTTCTGGCTGCTCAGCGCGCTCAGGAAGTTCGGCACCAGACGGTCCATCAGTTCGAAGTAGGACGACAGCGCCGGCGTGTTCTGCTGCGCGTTGTACATCACTTCTTCCCGGTAGCTCTCCGAGTACATCGTCGCGCCGGTGCGGCCGTCGATGAACACGAACTTCGGCCGCAGGATGAACCCCTTGCGCTCCATGTACTGCCGCACCGGGCGGACGATACGTCGGCCGAGGCTGTCGTAGGTCTCCTGATCGCGCTGCACGAAGCCCGACGTCGTCCGGCTGGAGAAGAGGACCGTGCCGGTGACGATCAGCGGGTTCTGAAACTCTTCGCCGATGCGCTTCCAGTACGCCGTGTTCGCGAACAGCCGCTCGTATGGCTCGAGATCCTTTTCTTCCTTGATGTCCTTCGGCAGCGCGAGCGCCTGGCTGGCCTTGTCGGCCGGGCGGTTCGCCGGACCTGTCGCCGAGGCATCCTCAGGGGCGCTGCCGGGCGTTGTCTGGCTCTGTTCCTTGGCGATCTCGATGAGCTGCAGGATGTCGGCGTCGATGACTTTCAGCGACGACTTCGTCCGCAGCTGACTGCGGAGCAGCCGCACCGTCTCCTGATTCGCGTCAACGTCCTCACTGCCGCCGGCCACGAAGCCGATGACGAGGACGCGCTGGAACGGCGAGACATCCATCTTGGGCTGGATGGGCGTTTCAATCGGAATCTCGACCATGTCCGGCCCGCACGCAAGCGCGAACACCGCGCCGCACACGGCGATGACCGCGAGCGTGAGACTACTTCTCTTTACCCTGGCTGGTCCGGTCATTGATTTCCTTGAACAGCTCGTAGTTCTGACGGACCTGGGCGTTGTTCGGATCCAGCTCGATCGCCTTCTCGTAGGCCTTGCGGGCCTTCTCGAGTTGCCCTTCGTGCTCGTACGCGATCGCGAGATCGTTGTAGGCGGCGACGTAGGTGGGATCGAGTTCGGTCGCTTTCTGCCAGCGGTAAATCGCCTCGCGCCATAGGCCACGCTGCGCGACGTTGATGCCGAATTCCACCTGCGACTTCGCCTCGCTTTTCGCGTCGGCCAACGCCGGCGACGCCGACACAGCCGCAGCCAACGCGACGAGAGCGACAACGGGCACTTTCATAGGTGATTGCCGGCCACTATACCGTACTCCAAGAGCGGTTCGAGCAAGCCGTATGCCATGGCGGATGTCGGAAAACAGGCGGTTTTTTGCACGATCATTCGTCGGCGATTTACGAAACGCGGGCGGTGCTGTCCTCTGGACGTCGCGGGCGGCGCGACACCGCCTATAATAGACACGCAGAGAGGTCGAGTTCCGCGCGTAACCGCGCGAGACCGGCCTCTTTTTGTTTGTGGGCTGTCACGCGCCGAGTTGAGGTGCGTGATGAGTGAACTTCTGGATTTCGTGGCGTTGTCGCTCCTGCCCCCGTGGTGCTGGCGGGTGGCGGCCGACTGGTTGCGGCGTGGCGATCCGCCTGCCCTGGTCGTCCGCCGGCTGCTCGCGGTGCGATGGGGCAACGAACAGAACGGCATCCCGGCGCTGCGATCGCTGGCCGAGGCCGCAGTCCTTCGCGCGCAGGCCGCGTCGATCACGGCGATCACCTGGAACGATCAGGCCTATCCCGTTGCCCTGACGACGATTGCAGATCCGCCACCGGTGTTGTGGACGCGCGGGCGCGTCGCGGCGCTCAGCGCACCGGCGGTCGCCATCGTCGGGTCGCGAGCGGCCTCGCCGTACGCGCTGTCGGTGGCCGAACAACTCGCCGGCGATCTCGCCGCCAGCGGTCTGGTGATCGTCAGCGGCCTTGCGCGCGGCGTCGATTCCGCCGCACATCGCGGAGCGCTCGCCGCGGGCGGCGTCACCGTCGCGGTCCTCGGATCGGGCGTCGATGTGCTGTATCCACCGGAGCACGCGTCGCTAGCGACGGAGATCGACCGCGCCGGCGCCGTCGTCAGCGAGCTGGCGCCGGGGACGGAGCCGATGCCGTGGTTCTTTCCGCAGCGCAACCGGATCATCAGCGGGCTGTCGCGTGCCGTCGTCGTCATCGAAGCGGGGGAGAAAAGCGGGTCGCTGATCACGGCGCGCTGCGCGCTCGATCAGGGGCGCGATGTGCTGGCGGTGCCGGGCAATGTGCTGAGCGGCCGCAACCGCGGCGCCCATGCGCTCTTGAAGGACGGCGCAAAGATCGTGGAGTCTGCGGACGATATCCTCGAGGAGTTGGGGATGACCCGCGGCGCCGGTGTCGGCGGTGTCAAACCCTCGGGTGCCGAGGACGAACGGGGTCTGACCCCGCGTGACCCCGTGCTCGACTGTCTGGCGCCTGGCGAAGCCTGCGACCTCGACGAGATTTCCGAACGATCCGGCCTGAATTCGCCGCGTTTGCTGCCGCGGCTCTTCGAGCTCGAACTGCAGGGGCTCGTGCGCCGCGCCGGCGGCGGGCGGTTCATACGGATTGACAGAACGTGTTAGGGTGAAGCGGGACTATGGCAAAAACCCTGGTAATCGTGGAATCGCCGACCAAGGCGCGCACGCTCGAGCGATTCCTCGGCGATAAATATATGGTGAGGTCGAGCTACGGACACGTACGCGATCTCCCCGATTCAGCGAGCCAGGTGCCGGCGGAAATCAAGAAACAGAAGTGGGGACGCCTCGGCGTCGACACCGACGGCGATTTCAAGCCGTACTACGTCGTGCCCGACGACAAGCGCAAGAACGTTGCTGAATTAAAGACCGCGCTCAAGGGCGCCTCCTCCGTGATGCTCGCCACCGACCCCGATCGTGAAGGCGAGTCGATCAGCTGGCACTTGCTGCAGGTGCTGAATCCGAAAGTCCCCGTCAAGCGCATCGTCTTTCACGAGATCACGAAGAAGGCGGTCGAGCAGGCGATTCTCGAAGCGCACGACGTGGACGACAACCTGGTCCGCGCGCAGGAAAGCCGCCGCATTCTCGATCGGCTGTACGGTTACACGCTGTCTCCAGTGCTGTGGAAAAAAGTCCAGACGGGACTGAGTGCCGGCCGCGTGCAGAGCGTGGCCGTCCGGCTGATCGTCGATCGCGAAGAAGAGCGGCTCGCGTTTCGCGGCGCGCGCTACGCCGATCTCGACGCGCAGTTTTCGGCCGAGGGGCGGACGT
>JAYVMG010000561.1:0-6574 GCA_043759095.1 Acidobacteriota bacterium
CCTCCATCGCGCGTCTCTATAAGACGACCGTCGCGTCCGTCAAGACCTGGAATCCGCGGCTCCCGGCTCAGCGCCTCGCCGCCGGTCAGCGCATCACCGTCTACAGACTCGCCAACTAGAACCGACCACCTGATCGATGGCGGTCGGTGACCTCGTTCGGGTTCCCGCCGAAGCCTCCGCGGTTGGAGGCATCCTCAAGGCGCCGCCAGGGTGTATAACACCCACTCCACGTTGTTGACCCGAGGAGGTCGTATGAAAGAGAAGATGATCGCCGTCGTGACGGCGATCGCCACCGTTGTGACCTACGGCGCGGTAACAGGCGCACAGACGCCGACGCCGGCCCAGGCTCCGGTGCCGCCGCCAGCGGTCAAGATCCAAGCCGGCGATGCGCCGAGCTACGCGTTCGATATCACGAAGGCGGAGATCGACTACGTGCTGAAGAACGCACCGGCCAACCCACCCGACCGCCAACTGCGCGTGGTGGACATGGGCAAGTACAACCTCGGTGTCGGCATCATCCGCCGCGGGCCCACCAATGAGAAGCCGGGCGACCCGGTGTCTGTGCTCTGGCACGACTACACGCCGGAGATTTACTACATCACGTCCGGATCGGGAGTGCTGACGACCGGCGGCGTGATCCTGAATCAACGCCCAGGCCAGGGCGTGCCGAACACGATGAACGGCCCCAGCGGCACCGGCGTCGCCGGTCCGGGCGCGTACAGCCGTCGCGTCGGTCCTGGCGACATCATCATCATCCCGAACAAAGTCGCCCACGGCTGGAGCGGCGTGACCGACCACATCGAGTACCTGAGCTATCGTCCTGATCCGGATCGGGTGCTGCCGGCGGGATGGGTGTACCCGCTTCTGCTACGAACGACGCCGCCCGAGGTGCCGACTCCAGGTGTTGGCCGCGGCGCTGCCCCAGCCCGTGGAGCGGCGCCGGCTCCGCCCGGACGGTAGTCCGAATCACGAACACGCACGTGTGGACGCACGCCGATCGCGTCGCGAGTGGCCGATGGTCTTCTTCAAGCCCTCTTCTTGCTGTCCTCAGTCTGCGTGGTCTTTGACCGCAGCTGCTTGATTCCCTGCTCGATGCGCTCAGCCAGTTCGCGCTCGTGCTGCAGCGTGCGCAGTGTGTTGCGGGCTTCCTGCAGCATGAACTCGAGTTGTGCGACCTTCTCCGCCACATGATCGATGACGGCCTTCTGTTCGCCCAGCGTTTCCAGGTTGATCCGCACATCGTCCAACACATGCACGATCGCGTTGGCTTTGGTCTGCACCTCGTCGATCATCTTGCGCTTGGCGTCGATGGCGACGATGCGCTCGTCGGTTTCGGTGATCCGGGAGAGGAGCAGATCGACCTGCCCCTTGAGGGTCGCGACTTCGCCGCGGTGCTCGGTGACGTGCGCGAGGTCCGCTTTGCTGCGCGCGCTGATCTGATGCACGTTCTCGACTTCGGACTTCACCGCGTTGACCAGCGCCTCGCGGCTGGCGATGGCGGCGATGCTCTTGTCGAGTTCTGTGGCAATCTGCTTGATCTCGGCGAGCCGCGATTCGACGGCGGCCAGCTTCTTCTCGCCGAACGCCACCTGCGACCGGCGCGACTCGAGCTGCTTGAACATGTTCTCGGCGCGCATCAGCTGATCCTCGGACGCCTGGATCTGACCTGTGGTATCGCGCTGCCGGCCCTGGACGCGGTCCAGTTCGGCGAGCATCTCGTCTTTCATCTTCGCCGAGCGCGCGAGCTCCTCGCCGAGCGCCTGCATCTGCCGCGTGCGCTCCGCCACCTCGGTCGTGACGACCTTGCTGGCCGCGACGAGCTCGACGTAGCGCTTCTCCTGGTCGATGACGGCGGCCTCGTTGAACCTGGTGCCGTCGAGGCGCTTTTCCGCCGCGGCAATCTCCCCTTTTAATTTATTGACCTCGGCGACCAGGGGCACGAGGCTGGCCTGCAGCGCGCGGACGGCGTCGAGCTTGTGTTGCGCGTCCACCATCTGCGCGGCCAGGCCGTCACACTGCGTCTTGAGCGTCTCGAGTTCAGTGCGGCGCGTGAGCTGATCTTCGAGCTTGCGGTCGACGTCGGCGCTAAGCGCGTTCAGGCTGTTCAGGCGGCCTTCGAACTTCTCGACAAACGGCACGCGTGCGCTGACGCGCGAAATCTGCGCGTCGAGCTCCGCCACTGATTCGTGCAGCCGCGTGGCCTTCTGCGTGCCCTCTTCCACGAGCTTGAGCTTGCCGAGGATGGCGTCCATCTTCGCCTCGAGCTCCGGCGCCTGCGAGGAGAACGACGTCATGCGCTCGCCGAATGCCTCGAGCCCGACGCGATCCGCGCCCAGCCTGTCCGCCAGCTTGGCGGCTTCCGTGTGCGACGTGTAGAACTCCTGAATCTCTTTCCGCAGCGCGTCGAGATCCTGGCGGCTCTGGCGTAGCGAGTCGAGCTGCCACGACGTCTTCTTCGCGAGATCGTCCACCTGTCCGAGCCGCTCGTTGAGCGTCTCGAGCGAGAGCTGCTTCTTCGTCAGATCGTCAGCGGAGGCGAACAACGCCTCGAACCGCTTCGACATGCCGTCGATCTTCTGCGTCAACTCGATGAGGTTCTTGTCCTTGGCGGTCAGGGCCTCCATACGCGACTCCGCGTCGCCGACGCCGGAGTGCAGCGTCCGCAGCCGCTCGTCGAACGCTTCGAACTCTTTCTTCTTCAGCGCGAGCGTGTCCACCTGACCGCGAACAGCATCGAGTAGCGACCCGGCTTCCTTTTTCAGCTTGCCGGTCTCGCGTTCGGTTTCCTGCCGCAGTTTGGTCGCGGCCTCGAGCTGCGCGTTGGTTTCGGTCGCCAGCTTCTCGGTGCGCGCCAGCGTGTCGTCTGCGCGCGCGACGGCTTTCATGCCCTCGTTCAGCTTGCCGATCTGGACGTCCATCGCCCAGACCATCTCGTTCACGCGGTTGGCCTGCACGACGGCGTGCTCCACCGACTGCTGTTGCGTGTCGAGCGCCTTGGCTTTGTGTGACACGTGTTCGGCGAGCGCATTCAGCGCGGTGAGCCGCTCTTCCGTGCTCTGGCTCAGCTCGTGGAGACGCGCCAGCGGACCCAGCTTGTTCTCCACTTCCTTCACGGTCGTCATCGCCGCCGTTGTGTCCTCGCGCGCTTCACGCGACGTCTCGCGAATTTTCGCGTAGTCCTGCGTGAGCGTGCTGGCGACGGCGCGAATCTGATCGAGCTCCGTCTTCAGCGTGCTCGACTGGCCGAGGGACAGCTTGACCTCGGCTTCGGCCTTCTGCAGCTGGCCGCGCAGCTCCTCCAGAGTCGCGCGCTCTTTCTTCAGTGTGTCAAGCGTCGCCTGCGTGCCGAGCGCCTGCGACGACAGGTGCTGCACGGCCTCGCGGTGCTTTTGCAACTCGCCGTCGGGCCCCAGCGCCTTCTGCGTCGTCTGCTCCGCCTGTTTGGCGGACTCTTTCAGCGACTGGATGCGCTTGTCGATCTGCTCCAGCTCCTTTGAGCGATCGTCGAGCGCGGTGAGGCGCTTGCCGATCTCGTCCAGGCGGGCAGCCACGCCGGTGGCTTTCTCCGATACGAGATCGAGCGTCTTGCCAAGCGGGGTCAGCTTCGCGCTGCGCGTGGTCAGGGCGGTCAGCATGGCGCTGATGGCGCTGCGCTCTTCGCGCGCGGTGGCAATCAGCAGTTCGAGTTCATCGGTCTGCTTCTGCACCAGCTTGCCCTTGCCGCCGGTCATGCTTTTGAAGGCGTCCAACATGTGCGTTATCGCTCCAGAGCGGAAATTGGAAATGGGACGTAAAGAATAGTGCAGTCAGGATATCGGCGTCGATGTTTGAGTTCGAGCAGACCCTGCACTCGGCTGCCCCTTGATGCATGGCATTTCCTGCCAGCTCCAGAGACGACGAACGCTGTAAGTCGTTAAAAACAGGCAGGGGCCGGCCAAGGGCCGCGGTTTGCAGCGAGTCTGCGAGTGCTCGCCAGCCTGCGGAGCGCCGCTGTCTTTGGAGTCGACGCGTGTCCTGTCCACGTGGAGGTGGACGTGTCGTTCGGCCTTCCCTCCTTCACGATGGTGGGACTTCCGGATGCCAGCGTGCGCGAGAGCCGCGATCGCGTGCGGAGCGCGATTCGCAACTCTGGCTTCGAGTTTCCACCGCACCGCATCACCGTGAACCTGGCGCCGGCCGATGTGCGAAAGGCCGGAGCGTCGTTCGATCTGCCAATCGCGCTCGGCATTCTCGCCGCCTCTGGCGTTGTGGAGCGGCGCCTGATCGCTGACCTCGTGCTGCTCGGCGAGTTGTCACTCGACGGATCGATTCACGCGACGCGAGGCGTCCTGCCGATCGCTGCGGCCGCGCGGCGCGACGGCCTCGCGGGCATGCTGCTGGCGGCGGGCAACGCCGGCGAGGCGGCGATCGTGGAGGGCCTCGAGATCATCGCGGTGTCCACGTTGGCCGATGCCGTGCGTGCGCTCAACGATCCGAACGGCTTTCGCGACAACCCACCTGCCCGACCCGCCCCACCTGCCCGCCGTGACCGACCGACCCGCCCCGCCCCGCCTGACCTGTCGGACGTGCGCGGCCAGCTGCTGGCGCGGCGCGCACTCGAAGTGGCCGCCGCGGGAGGACACAACCTGCTGCTCATCGGGCCACCCGGAGCAGGCAAGACCATGATGGCGCGGCGAATGGCGGGGATCCTTCCGCCACTGGCGTTCGACGAAGCGATTGAGGTGACGGCGGTGCACTCCGTGGTCGGGTTGCTATCGCCCGGCGCGGGGTTGATCACCGATCGGCCGTTTCGGGCGCCGCACCACACGATCTCGCACGCGGCGCTCGTCGGTGGCGGATCCCAGCCTCGGCCCGGCGAGGTCAGCCTCGCGCATCACGGCGTCCTGTTTCTCGACGAGATGCTCGAGTTCAGCCGTCACGTCCTGGAGGTGTTGCGTCAACCACTCGAGGAGGGGCGCGTCACCGTCTCGCGCGCTGCGGGAACCTCGGTGTTCCCCGCCCGCTTCATGCTGGTCGGCGCGATGAATCCCTGTCCGTGCGGCTTTGCCGGCGATCCGTCGCGGGAGTGTCGCTGTGCGGCCCCGCTCGTCGCGCGCTACCGCGAGCGCCTCTCGGGTCCCCTCCGCGACCGTCTCGACCTCACGGTCGAAGTGCCGGCGCTCCCGCTGGAGGCGCTGACCTCGACCGGTGCTGGGGAATCATCTGCCGACGTGCGCGTCCGCGTCGTCACCGCCCGCGCCCGTCAGTCGGCGCGGTACGCCGTCGACGGCATTGCGACCAATGCGGAACTGACGGCGCCGCTGATGACGCGCTACTGCGCCACTGATGCCGCCGCGCAGCGCACGCTGCGCTCGGCGATGAGCAAGCTGTCGCTGAGCGCGCGCGGCTACGACCGCGTGCGGAAAGTTGCCAGGACAATTGCCGATCTCGCGGGTGAGGAGCGGCTGAGCGCCGACCACGTCGCCGAGGCGCTGCAGTTCCGGGTCACGGCGTGAGGTTTATCGCCGGCTGCCGACCAGGAACAGATGATCCTGGCGCTTGAGCGCCCACCGCGCCTTGCCCTCGGCGCCGACGATCATGTCTTCTTCCTGCGCCATGCGCACCGGCTGACCGCCCCATTCCGGCGCCGGAGTGGTCGCCTGCAGTTCGATCGAGAACCACATCGGCGCGACGACCTTGGCGTCGCCGCGGCCGGGAACGCCGTCCTGGTAATCCCACAAGCCGATGAGCGGACCGGCGCCGTGACCATTCATGCCGATCGGGTGCGTGTACATCGTGCCGGTGATGCCCTTCGCTTTCATGCGCGCGAGCACCGACGCCAGCACGTCGTTGCCCGTGCGGCCGGGCCGTGTTTCTTCCATCGCGATGTCCTGCATCGCATTCGCATTGGCGAGCGCGGCCTTGAGGCCAGCCGGCGCATCGGTCTCACCCGGGAGCAGGACGTAGGCGTTGTGCTGCGTGTCGGTGTTCAGCCGCGCGACGGTGATCCCGACGTCGCAGTGCAGCACGTCGCCGGGCAGGATGATCGGATCCTCGCCGAGCTGCTCGCTCTTCACGCCCTTGCGCTGAATCTCGATGCTCGGCTGGAACCAGGTCCCCAGCCCCTGATCGTTCGTGCGCTGGCGCCACCACCAGACGAGATCGCTCGCGCGCGTCGTCCCCGGCACGATCACCCTGTCCGAGAACATCGTCTGCGTCATCTGCCAGACGAGGGCGGTCATTTTTTCGAAAAACGCTTCCTCTTCCGGTAAGCGTGACTCGATCAGCTCGAGCGGCAACCCTTCCGCATCGCGAAACCGTGACGTCCAGGTGGTCCCGAGCGCGGCGCTCATCCCCCGCAGCTCGCCGCTCGACAGCCCGTCGCTGAAGGCAAACGTCGTCGAACGATCGATCCCGATGACCTTCGGCTTGCGCTCCTCGATCACCTGCTTGAGCGCATACCACTGCTCGTCGCCCCAGAGTTCGGCTTGGCGGCCACCGACGGCAGCCGTCACGGCCTTGGTCGACGTGCGCGCATCAAAGACGCCGCCTTGCGAGGTCCCGCCCAGCGCGATGCGTTCGACACAGCTCGTCG